>NZ_JASCPO010000170.1:0-12725 GCF_029960145.1 Pseudomonas sp. PS01299
GGCTTGCTCGCGAAGACGTCATGTCAGTCGCCATGTGTGCTGCCTGACACTCCGTTTTCGCGAGCAAGCCCGCTCCCACATTTTTGATCTTCAGCGCCCCTTGAACTGGGCGACGTTGGCGCCGTGCGCTTCGGTCTTCGGTTGCCCTGCAGTCCCCAGACGCTCGCCAGTCCTGGCATCGAACAACAACACTTTCGACGGATCGAATTGCAGGGTCAGGGTCTCGCCCACCTGCGGTGCCACGTCCGGCGCCAGGCGGCAGCAGACCTTGGTCTCATTCAGGTTGACGAACACCAGGGTGTCCGGACCGGTCGGCTCGGTGACCTGCACTTCCGCCTTGATGCTCGGCAGACCATTGCCCTCGCCGTTCGCCAGAACAATCTGTTCCGGGCGCAGGCCGAGGATCACTTCGCGATCTTCCAGCCCTGCATCCTGCATGCTCATCGGCAACTCGCAACGCGCCTGACCGCTGTCGAGCAGCGCCAGCAGACGACCGTCCTTGCGTTGCAGACGCAGCGGAATGAAGTTCATCGGCGGCGAACCGATGAAGCTTGCGACAAACAGGTTGGCCGGATCGTTGTAGATCTCTTTCGGCGTGCCGAACTGCTGAATGATCCCGTCCTTCATCACCGCCACTTTGTCGCCCAGGGTCATCGCTTCGATCTGGTCGTGGGTCACGTAGACCGTGGTGGTTTTCAGGCGCTGGTGCATCAGTTTCATTTCGGTACGCATCTCGACGCGCAGCTTGGCGTCGAGGTTGGACAGCGGTTCGTCGAACAGATAGATCTTCGGCCGACGCGCCAGTGCACGGCCCATCGCCACACGCTGTTGCTGACCACCGGAGAGCTGACCCGGCTTGCGGTTGAGCAAGTGTTCGATCTGCAGCAGCTTGGCCACGCGCGCGACTTCTTCGTCGATCGCCGACTGGCTCATCTTGCGGATCTTCAGACCGAACTCGATGTTCTCGCGCACGCTCATGGTCGGGTACAGCGCGTAGGACTGGAACACCATGGCGATGTCACGATCCTTCGGGCTCATGCCGCTGACGTCCTGGTCGCCGATCATGATCGCGCCACCGGTGATGGTCTCCAGGCCGGCGATGCAGTTCATCAGGGTCGATTTGCCGCAGCCCGACGGGCCGACCAGGATCAGGAACTCACCGTCCTTGATCGACAGTTCGATGTTCTTCAGGGTGTCCGGCAGGCCGGCACCGTAGGTCTTGTTGACGTTGCGAAGTTCGAGCGTTGCCATGATTACCCCTTGACTGCGCCGGCCGTCAGCCCGCGCACGAAATACTTGCCTGCGACCACATAGACCAGCAGGGTCGGCAGGCCGGCGATCATCGCCGCTGCCATATCAACGTTGTATTCCTTGGCGCCGGTGCTGGTGTTGACCAGGTTGTTCAGCGCCACCGTGATCGGTTGCGAATCACCGCTGGAGAACACCACACCGAACAGGAAGTCGTTCCAGATCTGGGTGAACTGCCAGATCAGGCAAACCATGATGATCGGGGTCGACATCGGCAGAATGATCTGCCGGAAAATCGTGAAGAAACCCGCGCCATCCAGCCGTGCAGCCTTGATCAGCGCATCGGGAATGCTTACGTAGTAGTTACGGAAAAACAGCGTGGTAAACGCCAGACCATAGACCACGTGAACGAAGACCAGGCCGGTGGTAGTGCTCGCCAGGCCCATCTTGCCAAGGGTGAACGAGGCCGGCAGCAGTACGGTCTGGAACGGCAGGAAGCAGCCGAACAACAGCAGACCGAAGAACAGCTGCGAACCGCGGAAGCGCCAGAACGACAGCACGTAGCCATTCAACGCGCCGATGGCAGTGGAGATGACCACGGCCGGCACGGTGATCTTGATCGAGTTCCAGAAGTAGCCGTCCACCGTGGCCCAGGCCTTGACCCAGCCGATGCCGCTGACCACGGTCGGCCAACTGAGCAGGTTGCCGGTGCTGATGTCTTCCGGGGTCTTGAAACTGGTCAGCAGCATCACCACCAGCGGAATCAGGTACAGCAGGACCGCGAGGATCAGCACCGCGTAGATCGCGACGCGACTCAGGCTGAAAGCGGGTTTGGCAGCGAGACTAGTCATTACGCTTGGTCCTCAGCTCGGAGTACAGGTAAGGCACGATGATCGCGAGAATCGCACCGAGCATCAGAATCGCACTGGCCGAGCCCATGCCCATCTGGCCGCGACTGAAGGTGAAGGAGTACATGAACATCGCCGGCAGGTCGGAGGAATAACCCGGGCCACCCGCCGTCATCGCCGCGACCAGGTCGAAGCTCTTGATCGCGATGTGCGCCAGAATCATCACCGCACTGAAGAACACCGGACGCAGGCTTGGCAGCACGACTTTCCAGTAGATGGTCGGCATGCTCGCGCCATCGATCTGCGCGGCACGAATGATCGACTGATCGACCCCACGCAGGCCGGCAAGGAACATTGCCATGATGAAGCCCGAGGCTTGCCACACAGCAGCGATCACCAGGCAGTACACCACGCGATCCGGGTCGATCAGCCAGTCCAGACGGAAGCCTTCCCAGCCCCAGTCACGCAATAATTTGTCCAAGCCCATGCCCGGGTTGAGCAGCCATTTCCACGCGGTACCGGTGACGATCATCGAGAGTGCCATCGGGTACAGGTAAATGGTGCGGATAAAGCCTTCGCGACGGATGCGCTGGTCGAGGAACACTGCCAGCAGCACACCGATCACCAGGGTGATGCCGATGAACATGCCACCGAACACTGCAAGGTTCTTGCTCGCCACCCACCAGCGATCGTTGTCGAACAGCCGCGCGTATTGCGCCAGGCCGGCCCACTTGTAGTTGGGCAGGAACGTCGAGGTGGTGAACGACAGCACGAACGTCCACAGGATGTAGCCATAGAAGCCCACCAGCACGATGAACATGCTCGGCGCCAGCACCAGTTTCGGTAGCCAGCGCTGCAGTGCATCGAACGGCGAGGCTTTGCTGAACACAGCAACAGAACTCATGGGGAAATCCAGTACGAGGGTAGAAAATTCACACGCTTTCCCCTTGTGGGAGCGAGCTCTGTGGCGAGGGGATTTATCCCCGATCGGCTGCGAAGCAGTCGCAAAACCTTTGCACGCGGTCTTTCTGGTACTCCACCGCTGCAACTTTCTGGGGCCGCTGCGCGACCCATCGGGGCGGTGCGACGTTTCGCTAAATCCCCTCACCACAAAGCCCGCTCCCACAAAGAGGGGCCTACGCTACTGAGGGTTATTTGGCCGACTGAACCGCCGCGCCCAGTTTCTTGGCCGCATCGGCCGGGTCGGCTTTCGGGTCGTTGATGTAGTTGGTCACGACATCAAAGAACGCGCCCTGCACCGCCAGCGTGGTCGCCATGTTGTGCGCCATGCTCGGCTGCAGGCCACCGGACTTGGCGTCTGCCAGGAAGTCCTTGGCAGCGGTCTGCGCGCAAGAGTCGAAACCGAGTTTGTCCATGTTGTTCAACATGTCGTTACGTACCGGGATCGAGCCTTTGTTGATGCTGAAGACTTTCTGGAAGTTTTCACCCAGCACGACTTTGGCGATGTCCTGCTGACCGGCCGCAGTGCCTTTGTCTTTCTGCTTGAACACCGCGAGGGAGTCGATGTTGTAGGTGAATGCCTTGTCGGTGCCAGGGAACGCTACGCACTCGTAGTCCTTGCCGGCGACTTTCTTGGCGGCGGTCCATTCGGACTTGGCCCAGTCACCCATGATCTGCATGCCGGCCTTGCCGTTGATGACCTTGGCCGCTTCCAGGTTCCAGTCCTGACCCTTGCCGTCCTGGTCCATGTAGGTCGCGACTTTCTTCAGCTCGGTCAGCGCCTTGACCATTTCCGGACCGGTCAGCGCTTTGTTGTCCAGATCGACCAGGGCTTTTTTGTAGCCATCAACGCCCATGACCGAGAGCACCACGGCTTCGAACACGGTGCTGTCCTGCCAAGGCTGACCGCCGTGGGCCAGCGGGATGAAGCCCGCAGCCTTGAGCTTGTCGCCGGCGGCGTAGAATTCTTCGAGGGTGGTCGGGTTCTTGGTGATGCCGGCCTTTTTGAAGACTTCCGGGTTGATCCACAGCCAGTTCACCCGGTGAATGTTCACCGGTACGGCCACGTAATCACCGTCGTACTTCACGGTATCGGAGACTTTCTTGTCGAGCAGGCTGTCCCACTTCTCTTCTTTGGCCACGTCCTTCAGGACGTCGGTGTCGAGCAGACCGGTGGAAGCCCACTCCTGGATGTCCGGGCCCTTGATCTGGGCGACACCCGGCGGGTTACCGGCAACGGCGCGGCTTTTCAGCACGGTCATGGCCGTGGCACCGCCACCGCCGGCGACAGCGCCGTCTTTCCAGGTGAAACCGTCTTTTTCAACTTGCGCCTTGAGCACATCGACAGCGGCTTTTTCGCCACCGGACGTCCACCAGTGCACGACTTCGACCGAACCTTTGGATTCGGCAGCGGAAACACTGAGAGGCAGAATTGCGAGCGGGAACAGGGAGGCGACAGAAATGACAGTAGCGAGGCGAGAAATCGCATTCATCTGAGATGTACCTTTCTTGTTGTTATGCATGCAAGTCTGGTGCTTGCGCTGCACAGGAGTTTAAACAGGGCGATTCCCTTCGCAGGTAACGAAGGGACGCGCAAATGTCACCACATGGTTACACAGGAACAGGCCGGGATATTTGCGCCAGAGCTGTCGCCATACTCGGTGACAAGGGTAGACGAGGGATCAATACCGCCTGCCAGGCATGATACAGATCGGGTTTGCCCGGCCAGATATCGGCGCTCGGGCGGTTTTGCGGATCGAGTTCGTGATGCCAGCTGCCGTCGCAGCGATCGATGAAATACATCTCGCAGAATTCCCAGAACAGCCGGTACCAGGTTTCGTATTGCGCATCACCGGTGCGTTTGAGCAAGGCGCTGGCAGCCGCGCTGGCTTCGGCATGGGTCCAATGCAAGCGATGACGCACCACGGCTTTGTTGTCCCAGTCGAGGGTGTAAACGATCCCCGGCGCGCCATCGACGTCCCAGCCGTTTCGGCAGTTCTGTTCGAAGAGTTTTTGCGCATCGGTCGCCAGCCAGCCCGGCGTAAGCATCCCGGCCTGAACCCGCGCCGCTTCGAGGTGCAGCAGCAGCCGCGCCCACTCGAAACCGTGGCCCGGGGTGGTGCCGTAAGGGCGGAAGCCGTCAGCGGGATTGTCGTGGTTGTACTCGCGCAGCGGTTGCCAGTCGCGGTCGAAATGCTCGATGACCATGTAGCCGTTGGCGGCGGCGTGACCGTGGATCACCCGCTCGACGATGCGCTGCGCACGTACCAGCCAGCGCGGATCTTCAGTGACATCGGCCAGCGCGAGGAACGCTTCGGTGGCGTGCATGTTGCTGTTGGCGCCGCGATAGGCCTCTTCTTCGCGCCAGTCGCGATTGAAGAATTCGCGCATGGCGCCCTCTTCTTCGCTCCAGAAATACGTGTCGATGATGTCGATCGCATCATCCAGCAACGCCTGGGCGCCGGGACGCTGCGCGACCACCGCCGAGCTGGCCGCGAGCGCGACAAAGGCATGCAGATAGGCGTTCTTGCCGGTGTTGCCATCGCGGTGTTCAGCGACCGCAAACCAGCCACCGTGCAGCGCATCCCGCAGCGGCCCGCGCAGGGCCGCGATGCCGTGATCGACCAGTTCGGCAAACCCCGGCAGCCCCTGAATGTGAGCCATAGCGAAACTGTGGGTCATGCGCGCGGTGTTCATGGTTTCGGCTTGCGCATGCGCCGGCAGATGGCCGCGTTCGTCGAGGTTGCCGAAACCTTCGGGCAGTTTTGCCGCTCTGGCGAATGCCAGCAGGCGCAGACCTTCGTCGGCGAGCCATTGCTGGTGGGCAGGGGCATTCAGCCAACTGCTGAAGTCTGGGTGAAAGGTGTCCATGAGTGGCCCTTTTTTGTTGTTATGACTGCGGGGAGTCTAAACAACGGGTCGGGGTGGGCTTGTAACGAAGGGGGCGGGGTTTGTCACCAGGCTGTGACAAAGAGCAACCCCTCACCCCAGCCCTCTCCCAGAGGTAGAGGGGGCCGACCGAGGGGTATTGAAGAGTTACGCCGACCTGAAAGTTTTTCAGCGAATCCATAATCGACACGGTGTTTCAGGTCGATGTATGACGCAAGACAACTCGGTCAGTCCCCTCTCCCTCCGGGAGAGGGCTAGGGTGAGGGGCTCTTTTGATCTAATCCGCCGAACGCGGCAACTGCAGGGTCACGCGCAACCCGCCCTCACGCAAATTCTGCAACGTCACCTCACCGCCATGGCTGTGAGCAATGTTGCGCGCAATGCCCAAACCGAGACCATAACCCTGCTGCTGGCCGGCCAAGCGAAAGTGCGGCTCGAACACCTGCTCCAGCCGCTGCTCCGGTACGCCCGGGCCTTCGTCGTCGACGTGCAGGACAAACGCGCGCTCATCGTCGTCGATGTGCAGATGCGCGTTCTGCCCATACTTCAGCGCATTGTCGATCAGGTTGCCGATGCAGCGTTTCAACGCCAAAGGCTTACCCGGATACGCCGCCAGTGCCTTGCCTTGCTGGGTCACGCGGCCATTGCCGTTGGGCGCCAGATACGGCTCCACCAGACAATCGAGCACATGATTGAGATCCACCGGTTCGATGTTCTCGTGGATGTCGGTGTCTTTCACGCACTGCAGCGCGCCTTTGACCAACAACTCCAGTTCATCCAGATCGCGGCCGAACTTGGCTTGCAGTTTCTCGTCTTCCAGCAGTTCGACGCGCAAGCGCAGACGGGTGATCGGCGTACGCAAGTCATGGGAAATCGCGCTGAACAACTGGCTGCGTTCGGTCAGGTAACGGCTGATGCGTTCGCGCATGGTGTTGAACGCACGGCCCACTTCCACCACTTCACTGCCGCCGCCCTCGGCCACCGGCTCGACATCGGCGCCCAGCGACAGATCCCGCGCCGCCCGCGCCAGACGCTTGAGCGGCCGGCTCTGCCAGTGCACCAGCAGGCCGATGAACAGCAGCAAAAAGCCGCTGGTGAGGACGATGAACCACACCTGCTGTGCCGGCAGGCCTTGCTCTTCGAGACTGGTGTAGGGTTCGGGCAGCAACGAGGCGATGTACAGCCATTCGCCCGGCGCCATTTGAATCTGCGTGACCAGCACCGGCGGATTCACCGGTTCCAGCGTCAGTGCGTAATGCGCCCACGAGCGCGGCAGCTCATCGAGTTTCAGCCCGGCATTGAAGATCCGCAGATCCTCGGGGCTGACGAAGGTCACCGAGATATCGGTATCGTGGCCCAGCGACTGGCGCAACACTTCGTCCACCGCCTGAATCACCGCAGCCTTGCGCGGGGTGATCGGCAGCACGTCCATACCCAGCGGTTTGTCGTTGAGCGTCACCACGAACCGGGTGCCGCCCATGCTGCGCAACTGGTCGAGCACCAGCGGCCGGTAAGCCACTGGCAGCGAGCGGAAATAACTGACGCTGGCGGTCATCGAATGGGCAAGGCTGCGGGCGCTGGTGACCAGGCCTTCGAGCTGGGTGGCGCGCAGTTGCGAGACCCAGATCACGCTCGACAACGTCTGCGCGAACAGCACCGCCAACAGGGTCAACAGCAGCATCCGCCCAAGCAGCGAACGCGGCACCGGCACCTTGCTGGCGAGCCGGCGCAGCGACTCAGTGAGCATTGCCGGCAACCACATTGGCTGCCAGTTGGTAGCCGCTGCCGCGCACGGTGCGGATCAGTCGTGGCGGTTTTTCTGTATCGCGCAGACGTTGGCGCAAGCGGCTGACGGCCATGTCGACAATCCGGTCGAGCGGCATCAGGTCACGGCCACGGGTGGCGTTGCCGATGGTGTCGCGGTCGAGAATTTCCTGCGGATGATCGAGAAACAACTTCAGCAGCGCAAAGTCGGCACCGGAGAGAATCACCTCTTCGCCGTCGGTGTGGAACAGTCGATGACTGACCATGTCCAGCCGCCACTCGTCGAAGGCCAGTACGTCGCTACCGCTGCGTTCCTGACCGAACTGCGCGCGACGCAGCAGCGCCTTGATTCGGGCTTGCAGTTCGCGGGGGCTGAAAGGTTTGCCGAGGTAGTCGTCAGCGCCGAGCTCCAGCCCGATTACCCGGTCGGCTTCGTCGGAACTGGCGGTGAGCATGATGATCGGCACCTGCGCCTGGCGCGGATGCTGGCGCACCCACCGGCACAGGCTGAAACCGTCTTCATCGGGCAGCATCACATCGAGGATCACCAGATCGCTCGGCGCCTCGTTGAGTGCCTGGCGGAAACTGGCGCCATCGGCGGTGGCCCGCACCTGAAACCCGGCGCGGGTCAGGTAGGTTTCCAGCAACTCGCGTATTTCCTGGTCGTCATCGACCAACAATATCGACTTGTTGACTGAGCTCACTTCGAAGGCATCCTTGTTGTTGGAATTGGGGCGGATTATGCCTTAAGCATCGAACTTGCAAACACCACAGAACCACTGTGGGAACAAACCTGTGGTGAGGGGATTTATCCCCGATGGGTTGCGCAGCGACCCTGGAAAAGCAGGGCCTGCTTCGCAGGCCATCGGGGATAAATCCCCTCGCCACAAAGGCTCACTCCTACAGTTTGATCGCATTTCAGGCCGGTATTGCTTGTTCGAGTGCCACACCAGCGCCGACAAGCCCGGAATACGGCGCCGTCACCAGCCACACCGGAATGCCCTTGAAGTAATCGCTCATGCAGCCCTTGTCGGCAAAGCTGCGGGCGAAGCCGCTTTCGACGAAGAAATCGGCAAAGCGCGGAATCACCCCGCCAACAATGAACACGCCGCCACGACCACCGGTGGTCAGCACGTTGTTGCCGGCCACGCGGCCGAGCCAGCAGCAGAACTGCTCCAGTACTTCCAGCGCGATCGGATCGCCAGCCAGACCGGCTGCGGTAATCGCTTCCGGCGTATCAAGCTTTGGTTCATGTCCGTCCACTGCGCAAATCGCGCGGTAGACTCGCGGCAAACCACCTCCGCTCAGCGCAGTTTCCGCACTGACGTGGCCAATCTCGTTGTGGATGTGCTGCCAGAGCTGGGTTTCACGCGGGCTGCTCAGCGGCAGATCAACGTGACCGCCCTCCCCCGGCAAGGCGGCAAACCGCCCTTCGCCGAGATCGAGCAAGGTGCCGACGCCCAGGCCAGTGCCCGGGCCGATCACCACCGCCGGGCGCAACGGCTCCGGCGTGCCTTCGCAGACCACGCGGAATTCACCGGGCTGCAAACGGGTCATGCCCAGCGCCATCGCCGAGAAGTCGTTGATCAGCAGCAGTTGCTCGACCTGCAAGGTCTGGCAGAACGCCGTGCGGCTCAGGCGCCAGTGGTTGTTGGTGAATTTGAATTCATCACCACTCACCGGCCCCGCCACCGACAGGCACACCGAACCGATCGAACCCGGCGCCAGACCGAGGCCGCTCAGGAACAGGCTGATCGCCTGTTCCGGGCTGGCGTGGTCGGCTGTCGCCAGCACCTGAACCGATTGCAGTTGCTGGTTTTTCCACAACGCGAACCGCGCGTTGGTGCCTCCGATATCACCGACCAAAGCCAGTTTCAATTAAGCGTCTCCAGGGCAGAAGTGAAGGCGCTGGCGCCCTGCTCCGCCGAGCTGAAGGCCAAACGCATGAAGCCAAACAGTTCGCGACCGCTGCCGATGTTGTTGCCCAACAGGCCTTTGGCAGGTTCGCGCGCTGCAAATTCGGCGGCGTCGACCTTGAGTTCCAAAGTGCCTTTGACGCCATCGACGCGGATGATATCGCCCTCTTGCACCCGCGCCAAAGCACCACCGACATAAGCTTCAGGACTGACGTGAATCGCCGCCGGGATTTTCCCCGACGCGCCGGACATGCGCCCGTCGGTGACCAGCGCGACTTTGAAGCCGCGATCCTGCAGCACGCCGAGGAACGGCGTCATCTTGTGCAGTTCCGGCATGCCATTGGAGCGCGGGCCCTGGAAGCGCATCACCGCGACAAAATCTTTCTCCAGCAAACCGGCCTTGAACGCATCGGCCAGATCCTGCTGATCCTGGAACACCATTGCCGGTGCTTCGACAATCTGATTTTCCAGCGCCACGGCGGAAACCTTCATCACCCCGCGACCGAGGTTGCCTTCCATCACCCGCAAGCCACCCTCGGCGGAGAATGCACGGGCAACCGGGCGCAGGATGTTTTCGTCGAGGCTTTCGATCGGGCCTTCGCGCCACACCAGCTCACCGTTATCGAGGAACGGCTCTTTGGTGTAGCGGCTCAAGCCATGGCCGAGCACGGTGTTGACGTCTTCGTGCAGCAGGCCCGCTTCAAGCAGCTCACGGATCAGGAACGACATACCGCCAGCGGCCTGGAAGTGGTTGATGTCGGCTTTGCCGTTCGGGTAGACGTGGCTCAGGGTCGGCACGACTTCGGAGAGGTCGGCCATGTCCTGCCAGGTCAATTGAATACCCGCGGCCATGGCGATCGCCGGCATGTGCAAGGTGTGGTTGGTCGAGCCGCCGGTGGCGTGCAGCGCGACGATCGAGTTGACCAGCGCCTTCTCGTCGACGATTTCGCCGATCGGCATGAAGTTGCCGTTCTGCTTGGTAAGGCGTGTGACCTGATGCGCGGCTTCGCGGGTCAGGGCATCACGCAGCGGAGTGTTCGGGTTGACGAAAGACGCGCCCGGCAAGTGCAGGCCCATGACTTCCATCAACAACTGGTTGGTGTTGGCGGTGCCATAGAAGGTGCAGGTGCCCGGGCTGTGGTAGGACTTCATCTCCGACTCCAGCAGCTCTTCGCGGGTCGCCTTGCCTTCGGCGTATTTCTGCCGAACGTCGGCTTTTTCCTTGTTGGAAATTCCCGAAACCATCGGCCCGCCCGGGACGAAGATCGTCGGCAGATGGCCGAAGCGCAGCGAGCCCATCATCAGGCCTGGAACGATCTTGTCGCAGATGCCGAGCATCAGCGCGCCGTCGAACATGTTGTGCGACAGCGCCACCGCCGTGGACATCGCGATCACTTCGCGGCTCGGCAGGCTCAGCTCCATGCCCGGCTCGCCCTGGGTCACGCCGTCGCACATTGCCGGCGTACCGCCGGCGAACTGGCCGACCGAGCCGATTTCGCGCAAGGCGTTTTTGATCTGCTGGGGAAAGACTTCGTACGGCTGGTGCGCCGAGAGCATGTCGTTATACGAAGAAACAATGGCGATGTTCGCCGAGTTCATCATCCGCAAGCTGTGCTTGTCTTCGCTGCCGCACCCGGCCACGCCGTGGGCGAAGTTGGCGCATTGCAGCTTGCCGCGCATCGGCCCGTCGGTAGCGGCACCGCGAATCAGTGCAAGGTAAGCCTGACGCGTGGCGCGGCTGCGGGCGATAAGCCGTTCGGTGACCTCAAGGACGCGGGGATGCATGTGTAGAACTCCAGGCTAACGGATGTGGCGACCTGATTGTCTATGCTGATCAAACGCCGTTGTTGTTGGAATGACAGACGGCTTTTTTGACCATTCGGACCAGTTGATTCAGGTCACTCGTTGTAGATAAAACAAAATATTGCCACTAAAAAGGCTTGTTTTCTATTTTTATGCGAATAATCTTGTAATTCCAACAACAAAACGACGGCGGCGCTGTTCAATGACTCTTCGAATCGCAATCAATGGTTTTGGCCGCATCGGCCGTAATGTCCTGCGCGCACTGTATACCCAAGGCTATCGACAGGATTTGCAGATCGTCGCCATCAACGATCTGGGCGACAGCGCCATCAATGCCCATCTGCTCAAATACGACACCGTTCACGGCACATTCGACGCCGAAGTGGCCCATGACAATGAGAGCCTGACGGTCAATGGCGACCGCATTGCGGTCAGCGCCATTCGCAACCCGGCCGAGCTGCCATGGGCGGCGGAAAAGATTGATGTGGTGTTCGAATGCACCGGTCTGTTCACCGACCGCGCCAAAGCGGCTGCGCATCTTACTGCCGGCGCGCGCAAAGTCATCATCTCGGCCCCGGCCAAAGGCGCCGACGCTACGGTGGTTTATGGTGTGAACCACGACATTCTGCGCCAGTCGCACCAGATCATCTCCAACGCTTCGTGCACCACCAACTGCCTGGCGCCAGTGGCGCAGGTGCTGCACCGCGAGCTGGGGATCGAAAGCGGCCTGATGACCACGATTCATGCCTACACCAACGACCAGAACCTGACCGACGTTTACCACACCGACCCGTACCGCGCGCGTTCGGCCACGCAGAACATGATCCCGAGCAAGACCGGCGCCGCTGAAGCGGTAGGCCTGGTGCTGCCGGAACTGGCGGGCAAACTGACCGGCATGGCGGTGCGCGTGCCGGTGATCAATGTGTCGCTGGTGGACCTGACCGTGCAGTTGAAGAAGGAAGCCACGGCCGACGAGGTCAACGCGCTGATGAAAGCCGCCAGCCAGCATTCGAAAATTTTGGGTTACAACACGTTGCCGCTGGTTTCCAGCGACTTCAACCACAACCCGCTGTCGTCGATCTTCGACGCCAACCACACCAAAGCCAGCGGCAAACTGCTGAAGGTGCTGGCCTGGTACGACAACGAATGGGGCTTTTCCAACCGCATGCTGGATAACTGCCTGGCGCTCTGCAACGCGGAATAATCCCCTCCTCCCATGTGGGAGCGGGCTTGCTCGCGAAGGCGTCGTGTCAGGCAATTGATGTATCGACTGACTCACCGCATTCGCGAGCAAGCC
>NZ_JASCPO010000171.1:0-12609 GCF_029960145.1 Pseudomonas sp. PS01299
CGATAGCGGCGTAACAGCCGACATCCATTTTGAATGTCAGTCGGCTATCGCGAGCAGGCTCACTCCTACAAGGGGAGGGTGTTGTGTCAGGGGCTGCCGATGGTGCTCAGCGTGTGCGATAGCGCAGGCGGGTGCCGAAATTCATCGACATCAGGATCTCGTCCGCACTCAGTTCCGGCGGGAAGTACGCGCCGGAAATCTGCGCATGGGCCAGGCTCGCGCCTTCGAGTGATGCATTACGGAAGTCGATGCCACGCAAATCGGCAGAGCGGAAGTAGGCGTCCCGGAAATCCACGCCATCGGCGTTCAGTTCACGCAAGTCGAGACCACGGAAGTCGCCACCGACCATGTCGATCGGGCCGTCGTTCGGGCGTTCCTTGTTGAAGCCTGCGATGTCGTCTTTGTGCAGCAGGGCATAAAGCGGGGTGTCGAGAAGTTTCGGCTGGCTCATGTCACATCACCTGTTGGTTTTATGACGCCAGTATAGTGCCACTATTTGACGGCCGTGAAGCAAGCGAGGGCTTCACGGCCGAAATAGTTTCTTAAAGGCCCGGCAAGCGCTGGCGGATCTGTGCGACTACGGTGTCGAGGGTCCCGCTTTCATTGGTCTGTACGCGTTTGCTGCGCAGAATTTCTTCTGGCGTCAGCGCTTCGCGGCTGGCCTGCTGGGCCTCGATCACGGCCAGCGTGGCGTCGGAAGGGTCCTTCTTGTCTGCCTGACGAATCGCCAGCCAGCTCTCGATCACGGCTTGCGGTGCGTTGCAGTCGAGGATCAGGAACGGCGTGCCGGTGGCTTCGGCGACTTGAGCGGCGTTGTCGCGTTGCTCGCGCTTGAGGTAGGTCGCATCGATCACTACCGGGAAACCGGCGTGCAGAATCACTCCGGCAATCTCATGCAGGCGGGCATAGGTGGCAACGCTGGCATCGGCGCTGTAAATCCCCGCCTGCACGTCGTTGGCTACGGTCTGCTCGCCGAACAGGCGCTTGCGCTCGACGTCGGAACGCAGGCGAATCGCGCCCAGCGCTTCGACCAGACGCATCGCCACGTGGCTCTTGCCGACAGCCGATACGCCGTGGGTGATGGCCATAAAGCGCGAAGGAATGGTGCTGTAGCTTTCCGCCAGGTTGGCGTAGTTGCGGTACTGGCGCAGGGTGGTGGCGCGCTGCACCGGGGTGGCGTCCGCCGGCATGCTGAACAGTGCAACTTTGGCGCGAACCAGTGCGCGGTAGGCTTTATAGAAGTTCAGCACTTCCAGGCCTTGATAGTCGCCGGTCAGCTCCAGGTACTGGCTGATGAAGCGGCGGGCGAGGGATTTCAGGCCACGGTCTTCCAGGTCCATCGCCAGGAAACCGGTGTCGGCCCAGACGTCAGTGAAACGGAAAGGTTCGTTGAACTCGATGCAGTCGAAGATCACCACTTTGCCATTGATGACAGTGGCGTTGCCCAGGTGGATGTCACCGTGGCATTCGCGAGTGAAACCCTCGGCCTTGCGCTGGCTGAACAGTGCCTTGAGACGATCGAAGCTGCTCTCGGCCCAGGCTTGCAGGGCTTCGAGTTGCAGCAGATCGTTTTTGTCGCTGAGGAACGGCAGGATCTGCTCGAAGTTCTGGCGCACCGGGGCCATCACGCTGTCCGGGGTCCCGGCCTCGTGTTCGGCCGGGACTTTTGGCGCACTGAGGTGGAATTTGGCGATCTGCTCGGCCATTTCATCAATGTGCTGGGTGGTCAGCTCACCGTTGGCCTGCAGGGTGCTGAGCAGGCCGGTCTGCGGGAATTGACGCATCTTCAGCACATATTCGATCACCGGGCCGTCGCCACCCAGTTGTGGCGCCTCGACGCTGCCGGTCACCGGCAACACGTCCAGATACAAATCGTCGGTCAGACGCTGGTTCAGACGCAGTTCTTCAGCGCAGAAATGTGCGCGCGACTCTAGGCCAGTGAAGTCGAGGAAGCCGAAATTCACTGGTTTCTTCACTTTATAAGCAAACGGGCCGGTGAGGATCACCCACGAGATATGGGTTTCGATGACCTGGAACCCTTCGACGGGGTGCGGGTAGAGGGCCGGGTTTTGCAGGGCAGCGATCAGGGACTGGCTCACGGGCGATCCTTCAGAGACTGGGAAATTCGAGGTCGCCATTATGGCCGCTCGCCAGCCTGACGCAAACCTCGGAGCGCTCCTGTTGAGTATGAATAAAGTGCGTATAATCCGCCGCCATGACTCGAACTCGATCCCCCCGTACCAAGAAAAAACCAGTCTCCAAGGGCCTCAGCCCATGGTTGAGCTGGGCCATTAAACTCAGTCTGGTCGGCCTTGTGGTGCTGGCCGGCTTCGCCGTTTACCTCGATGCCGTGGTGCAGGAGAAGTTCTCCGGCAAGCGCTGGACCATCCCGGCCAAGGTATACGCGCGTCCGCTTGAGCTGTTCGTCGGACAAAAGCTGAGCAAGGACGATTTCCTCACCGAGCTCGATGCCTTGGGCTATCGCCGCGAAGCCGTGAGCAATGGCCCCGGTGCTGCTGCCGTCAACGGCAATACCGTTGATCTGAACACTCGTGGCTTCCAGTTCTATGAAGGCCTGGAAAAAGCCCAGCCGGTGCGCGTGCGCTTCTCCGGCGACTATGTGGCCGAACTCTCGGGGCTCAATGGCGGTAAATTGTCCGTGGTGCGGCTTGAGCCGCTGATGATCGGCGGCATTTACCCGAAAAACCTTGAAGACCGCATCCTGATCAAGCTCGATCAGGTGCCACCGTACCTGCTGGAAACCCTGGTAGCGGTGGAAGACCGCGACTATTACAGCCACTGGGGCGTGTCGCCGAAATCGATTGCCCGGGCCATCTGGGTCAATACCTCTGGCGGCAAGATGACCCAGGGCGGCAGTACGCTGACCCAGCAGTTGGTGAAAAACTTCTACCTCACCAACGAGCGCAGCCTCAGCCGCAAGCTCACCGAAGCGATGATGGCGATGCTGCTGGAGCTGCACTACGACAAGAAGGAAATTCTTGAGGCCTACCTCAACGAAGTCTTCGTCGGGCAGGACGGTCAGCGTGCGGTGCACGGCTTTGGTCTGGCCAGTCAGTTCTTCTTCGGTCAGCCATTGTCCGAGCTGAAGCTGCATCAGGTAGCGTTGCTGGTCGGCATGGTCAAAGGGCCGTCCTACTACAACCCGCGTCGCAACCCGGAACGTGCGCTGGAGCGGCGTAACCTGGTGCTCGACGTGCTTGAGCAGCAAGGCGTGGCGACTGCCGAACAGGTTGAAGCGGCGAAGAAAATGCCCTTGGGCGTGACCACGCGCGGCAAGCTTGCCGACAGCTCGTTCCCGGGCTTTATCGATCTGGTCAAACGCCAGTTGCGCGAAGACTATCGCGACGAGGACTTGACCGAAGAAGGCTTGCGGATCTTCACCAGTTTCGACCCGATTCTGCAGATGAAGGCCGAAGCGTCGGTGAATGACACCTTTAAACGCCTGGCTGGACGCAAGGGCTCCGATGACGTGGAAGCGGCGATGGTCGTGACCAACCCGGAAACCGGCGAAGTGCAGGCGATGATCGGCAGTCGTCAGGCCAGTTACGCCGGTTTCAACCGGGCGCTGGACGCCGTGCGGCCGATCGGTTCCCTGGTCAAGCCAGCGGTGTATCTGACCGCACTGGAAAAACCGAGCCGTTACACGCTGACCAGTTGGCTGTCGGATGATCCGCTGTCGATCAAAGGCGCGGACGGCCAGGTGTGGAAGCCACAGAACTACGACCGTCGCTCCCACGGCACAGTCTTCCTCTATCAAGGGCTGGCGCATTCGTACAACCTGTCGACCTCGCGCCTGGGTCTGGAAGTCGGTGTGCCGAATGTGCTCAAGACCCTCGCGCGTCTGGGCGTGACCCGGGAATTCCCGGCGTTCCCGTCGATGCTGCTCGGGGCTGGCGGCATGACCCCGATCGAAGTGGCGACCATGTATCAGACCCTCGCCAACGGTGGTTTCAATACGCCGATGCGCGGGATTCGCAGTGTGCTGACCGCCGATGGCGAACCACTCAAGCGTTATCCGTTCCAGATCGAGCAGCGTTTCGATCCGGCGTCCATCTACCTGATCCAGAACGCCATGCAGCGTGTGATGCGTGAAGGTACCGGCAGCTCGGTTTATAACGTGCTGCCAAAGACCCTGACGCTGGCCGGCAAGACCGGTACCAGTAACGATTCGCGTGACAGCTGGTTCGCCGGTTTCAGTCAGGATCTGCTGGCGGTGGTCTGGCTGGGTCGCGACGACAACGGCAAGACCCCGTTCACCGGGGCGACCGGTGCATTGCAGGTCTGGACCAGTTTCATGCGCAAAGCCGATCCGCTGCCGCTAGACATGCCGCAGCCGGACAACATTGTGCAGGCGTGGGTCGATTCGCGTACCGGGCAAGGCTCCGATGCCAACTGTCCGGGGGCGGTGCAGATGCCGTATATTCGCGGCAGCGAACCGCCACCCGGCGCCGCGTGTGCAAGCGAAACGCCTGCCTCGCCGGAGTCGGTGATGGATTGGGTCAAGGGCTGGATGAATTAAGCAAAGAGGGTTTCAAGTGAACAAGTGGTTGATTCCAGCGGTGACTGCCGTGGCTTTGCTCAGCGGCTGCTCTACCGTGCAGCGTGGTTCGATCCCGGTGGTGGACTCCGGCACAGCCGTATCCAACAGCGAACGGCTGTCGGCCAACGGCGGTTTCCGCAAGACGACGGTCAAACGCCCAGTCCAGGGCCAGGCGCAATCCCAGGCCATCCCGCAAGGCGATACCGGCGTGGTGGTGATGGTGCCGGGTGGCGGCGCCACAACATCGGCACCGATCAGCTCCTCGCCGATCGTTCCGGGCCCGGCTTCCGGCGGAATCACCGCAGGGCCGTACAACCCGTCGCCGGTCGAGTCGGCACCGATCAACTCCGGCAGCTACAGCATGCCTTCGACGCCAAGCGGGATTCCTTCGGCCAGCAGTGGCGGTGGTCTGTCGGCGGACGAGCAACTGGATGGCCCGGTGCTCGCCTTGCTGACCACTGCGCAACAGCAGCAGGCCGGTGGCGACCTCAACGGTGCGTCTTCCAGCCTCGAGCGTGCTCAGCGTGTAGCCCCGCGTGAGCCGCAAGTGCTCTATCGTCTGGCGCAAGTGCGCATGGCCCAAGGCGACGCGCCACAGGCGGAGCAGTTCGCCCGTCGTGCGCTGACCATGGCCAACGGTCGTCCGGACTTGCAGGCCAACCTGTGGGAGATCATCGCGCAGTCCCGTGAGAAACAAGGCGATTCCGCCGGCGCAGCGCTGGCTCGTCAGAAGGCCAAGGTTTCGCTGTGATGGATTCCCGTTTCCCGAAAATCGCCGATCAGTTGCTGCTGATCGAGCGTGAACTGCGCGCGCAGGGTTGGTGGGATGACGTTCAGCCATCGGCCGAAGCCCTGAGTAGTGTCGAACCGTTTTCGGTCGACACGCTGGATTTCGAGCAATGGCTGCAATGGATCTTCCTGCCGCGAATGAAGATGATCCTCGAACAGGATCTGCCGCTGCCTAATGCCTCGGGTATTCAGGAAATGGCTGAAATGGTCTTCGCCCAGCGCAATCTGCAGGGCAAGGATCGACAGCTGCAGGTGCTGCTCAAAGAGTTTGACCTGCTGATTACCGCTTCCCGCTAGAGCCGATCCCCTGTAGGAGCTGCCTGCGGCAGCTCCTACAGATTTTTATTCGCAGTTCTGCGCAATCTGCTTCTGCGCTTCGACAATGCGCTCCTGCCGCTGCGCATCATCCAGCCGCCGTAATTGTCCTTCCACTTCCTCCCTCAACCGCGGATTGTTCTGCAATTGCGCCAGGTTCGTCCGTGCCTGTTCGCAAAATGCCTTGAGCTGCGCCTGCTGCTCCGCCACCTGTTTCTTCACCTTGTCGTCGATGGCTTTCTGATCGCCCAGCGCACCGCTGCCAGGCATGGCGGCAGGTTTCGGTGGGGGCGAGGAGGGCGTCTGCACAGTCGTCGCCGGCAGCCCTTGCGGTGGCTGCGCATCGAAGTGCGTGACGCCCTGGGCATCTACCCATTTGTAGATTTGAGCGGCCGAGCACCAGGGGCTGAGGCCGATCAGCAGAGTTAACAGAAGCGTTCGCATGCTGATTCCTTGGCAAAATTGCGCAATTGACGCTAACAGAGTAGCTGTTTTCAGGTTTTTTCTTGCGTTCTCATGTGCTTACCCACAATTAAGCACATTGACGGCTTGACTTGGAGAGGGCGAAACAGAAGAATCCAAAGTCCGCTGTAGAGGGACTGCCAGAAGCAGACCCACTCGGTAGATCATGAGGCGCATATCCGCGTCGACCTGTTACACCCGCAACGCGTTACCTCGCGCTGGGTGGGAAAGGCCCGCAACACTTGGGACGATCCCAATACTTGCTCAGTCAGTGCTGACGTAGTCGGCGACCACCGTCGCTCATGCTCTGCCGAGAAGTAAACCTATTAAGACCCGCCCCTTTTGTGTGGACGGTATTCTGGCGTTTTAGAGGTGAACAACGTGGAGCTTTTATCTGGCGGTGAGATGCTCGTCCGCTTCTTGCGTGACGAAGGCGTCAAATATATCTACGGGTACCCGGGTGGTGCTCTTCTTCATGTTTACGATGCCCTGTTCAAAGAACCGGAAGTGACCCACATCCTGGTTCGTCACGAACAAGCGGCCACCCATATGGCTGACGGTTACGCCCGTGCCACCGGTAAAGCCGGCGTGGTATTGGTGACATCAGGTCCTGGCGCCACAAACGCCATCACCGGTATCGCCACCGCCTATATGGATTCGATTCCAATGGTGATCATTTCCGGTCAGGTGCCAAGCACCATGGTCGGCACCGACGCGTTCCAGGAAACCGACATGATCGGTATCTCCCGGCCGATCGTGAAGCACAGCTTCATGATCAAGCACGCCTCGGAAATCCCGGAAGTCATGAAGAAGGCCTTCTACCTGGCGCAGTCCGGTCGTCCGGGCCCGGTCGTGGTCGATATCCCGAAAGACATGACCAACCCGGCCGAGAAGTTCGAATACATCTTCCCGAAAAAAGCCAAGCTGCGTTCCTACAGCCCGGCCGTCCGCGGTCACTCCGGGCAAATCCGCAAGGCGGCAGAAATGCTCCTGGCAGCCAAACGCCCAGTGCTCTATTCCGGTGGCGGCGTGATCCTCGGCAACGGTTCCGCACCGCTGACCGAACTGGCGAAAATGCTCAACCTGCCAGTGACCAACACCTTGATGGGCCTGGGCGGTTTCCCTGGCACCGACCGGCAGTTCATCGGCATGCTCGGCATGCACGGCAGCTACACCGCCAACCTGGCGATGCACCATGCCGACGTGATCCTGGCTGTCGGCGCGCGTTTCGATGACCGTGTGATCAACGGCGCGGCGAAGTTCTGCCCGAACGCCAAGATCATCCACATCGACATCGACCCGGCTTCGATCTCCAAGACCATCAAGGCCGACGTGCCAATCGTTGGCCCGGTGGAGAGCGTCCTGACCGAAATGGTCGCGATCCTCAAGGAAATCGGCGAGACCCCGAACAAGGAGTCCGTTGCCAGTTGGTGGAAGCAAGTCGATGAGTGGCGCGGTGATCGCGGCCTGTTCCCATATGAAAAGGGCGACGGCAGCCTGATCAAGCCACAGACCGTGATCGAGACCCTGTGCGAAGTGACCAAAGGCGATGCCTTCATCACTTCCGACGTGGGCCAGCACCAGATGTTCGCGGCGCAGTACTACACGTTCAACAAGCCGAACCGCTGGATCAACTCCGGTGGTCTGGGCACCATGGGCTTCGGTTTCCCGGCGGCCATGGGCATCAAGTTGAGCTTCCCGGATGACGACGTTGCCTGCGTCACCGGTGAAGGCAGCATCCAGATGAACATCCAGGAGCTGTCGACCTGCCTGCAATATGGCTTGCCGGTGAAAATCGTCATCCTGAACAACGGTGTTCTGGGGATGGTTCGTCAGTGGCAGGACATGAGCTATGGCAGCCGCCACTCGCACTCTTATATGGAGTCGCTGCCTGACTTCGTCAAACTGGCTGAGGCCTACGGTCACGTCGGCGTGCGCATCACCGATTCGAAAGACTTGAAGTCGAAGATGGAAGAGGCGTTCGCCATGAAAGATCGTCTGGTGGTGATCGATATTTCGGTCGATACCAGCGAGCACGTCTATCCGATGCAGATCAAAGACGGCTCCATGCGCGATATGTGGCTGAGCAAGACGGAGCGTACTTAATCATGCGGCACATTATTTCCCTGCTTCTGGAAAACGAACCCGGCGCTTTGTCTCGCGTAGTCGGCCTGTTCTCGCAGCGCAACTACAACATTGAAAGCCTGACGGTGGCGCCAACCGAAGACCCGACTCTGTCGCGTCTGACGCTGACCACTGTTGGCCACGATGAAATCATCGAGCAGATCACCAAAAACCTGAACAAGCTGATCGAAGTGGTCAAGCTGGTGGACCTGTCGGAAAGCGCTCACATCGAGCGCGAGCTGATGCTGGTCAAGGTCAAGGCCACTGGCGCCCAGCGCGCCGAGATCAAACGCACCACCGATATTTACCGTGGACAGATCGTCGACGTCAGCGCCAGCGTGTATACCGTTCAACTGACCGGTACCAGCGACAAGCTCGACAGCTTCATTCAGTCCATCGGCACCGCATCGATTCTGGAAACCGTCCGTAGCGGCGTGACCGGCATTGCCCGCGGCGACAAAGTACTCAGCATCTAAACCAAATTAGCGAATGGCCTGAACGGCCTGGATATATAGGGGAAATTCATGAAAGTTTTCTACGATAAAGACTGCGACCTGTCGATCATCCAGGGCAAGAAAGTTGCCATCATCGGTTACGGTTCCCAGGGCCACGCCCAAGCGTGCAACCTGAAAGATTCCGGTGTCGACGTAACCGTCGGTCTGCGTAAAGGTTCGGCTACCGTTGCCAAAGCCGAAGCTCACGGCCTGAAAGTGACCGACGTGGCCGCCGCTGTTGCCGGCGCCGACCTGGTCATGATCCTGACCCCGGACGAATTCCAGTCCCAGCTGTACAAGAACGAAATCGAGCCGAACATCAAGAAAGGCGCCACCCTGGCCTTCTCCCACGGTTTCGCGATCCACTACAACCAGGTTGTTCCGCGTGCCGACCTCGACGTGATCATGATCGCGCCGAAAGCGCCGGGTCACACCGTGCGTTCCGAGTTCGTGAAGGGCGGCGGTATCCCTGACCTGATCGCGATCTACCAGGACGCTTCGGGCAACGCCAAAAACGTTGCACTGTCCTACGCAGCTGGCGTGGGTGGCGGTCGTACCGGCATCATCGAAACCACCTTCAAGGACGAGACCGAAACCGACCTGTTCGGCGAACAAGCCGTACTGTGCGGCGGTACCGTTGAGCTGGTGAAAGCCGGTTTCGAAACTCTGGTTGAAGCTGGCTACGCGCCGGAAATGGCCTACTTCGAGTGCCTGCACGAACTGAAGCTGATCGTTGACCTCATGTACGAAGGCGGTATCGCCAACATGAACTACTCGATCTCCAACAACGCTGAATACGGCGAGTACGTGACCGGCCCGGAAGTGATCAACGCCGAATCCCGTCAGGCCATGCGCAACGCCCTGAAACGTATTCAGGACGGCGAATACGCCAAAATGTTCATCAGCGAAGGCGCGACCGGCTACCCTTCGATGACCGCCAAGCGTCGTAACAACGCCGCTCACGGTATCGAAATCATCGGCGAGCAACTGCGCTCCATGATGCCGTGGATCGGTGCCAACAAGATCGTCGACAAAGCCAAAAACTAAGTCGTCATCCTTGTACGAAAAACGCGGCCTCGGCCGCGTTTTTTCGTTTGAAACCGATGGTTCTGGTATAAAGCTGCATCGTTTGTGGCCGAACCGTCGTCACAGGCACCTGTCGAAACTTTCCAAACCGTTGCAAGGTAATGTCCATGAGCGAACGTCCCGAAGAGCCGAACCAGGCTTCTGACGCCGAAAGCCTGCTGCCCATCGATGAACATGTCGAGGAAGGGCACGACGCAGAAGGTCGTAAAGTCCGGCATCGTGGTATCTATCTGCTGCCGAATCTGTTCACCACTGCGAACCTGTTCGCAGGGTTTTATTCCATCATCAACTCGATGAGTGCCCAGGCTGCCTTGAGCGCCGGTGACTCTGCGAATGCGAGCAAGTATTTCGCCTTCGCCGCGATCGCGATTTTTGTGGCCATGGTGCTCGATGGTCTTGATGGCCGTGTAGCGCGCATGACCAATACGCAAAGTGCCTTCGGCGCCGAGTATGACTCGTTGTCGGACATGGTCGCGTTCGGTGTAGCGCCGGCGCTGCTGGCCTTTGGCTGGGCATTGGGCGACATGGGCAAGGTCGGCTGGATGGTCGCCTTCATCTATGTAGCCGGCGCGGCATTGCGTCTGGCGCGTTTCAATACCCAGGTCGGTACGGCTGACAAGCGATACTTCATCGGCCTGGCCAGCCCGGCAGCTGCCGGCGTGGTCGCAGGCATCGTCTGGGCGTTCAGCGATTACGGCATTCAGGGTTCGAAGATGTCGTTCCTGGTCGCCTTGATGGTGGCGGCTGCCGGCATGTTGATGGTCAGCAACATCAAGTACAACAGCTTCAAGGAGCTGGACTTGAAGGGGCGCGTGCCGTTCGTGGCGATCCTCGCCGTGGTGCTGGTGTTCGCCGTGGTGTTCAGCGATCCACCGCGAATTCTACTGCTGGTGTTCCTCGGTTACGCCGCTTCCGGTCCTGTGCAATACCTGTTGCGTCTTCGTCGTCACAAAAACGCCGAATGATGTAATTTCCCGCATACTCCGCAGTCTATGGGTGCATCTGTCCTCCAAAGCTGCGGAGTTGCCATGCTGATCAAAATCCCCAAAGCGTCCGACTGCCATGAGTCGGATGTCACGCCTGAATCCATTTATCTTTCTCGTCGCCAATTGCTCGGAGCTACCGCGGCCGGTATCGCCGTGAGCAGCCTGCCGCGTTGGGCCAGTGCCGGGGATGCGGCGCGTTATGCCGATGTCGAGCCGGGCAAGACGCCTGCCTGGTTTGCCGAGAAGCTTCCTTCTACCAAGTGGGGCGCCGTCAACGCCAAGGACGAGGCGATCACGCCTTATAAAGACGCGACCCATTACAACAACTTCTATGAGTTCGGTACCGACAAGGGTGATCCGGCGGCCAATGCCGGTTCGCTGAAAACCGAGCCGTGGAGCGTTGTCGTCGATGGGGAGGTGGGTAAGCCAGGGCGTTACGCGCTGGAGGACTTCATGAAGCCGTACCAGTTGGAGGAGCGTATCTATCGCCTTCGCTGTGTTGAGGCGTGGTCGATGGTCATCCCGTGGATCGGCTTTCCGATCTCTGCGCTGCTCAAACAGGTCGAACCCACCTCCAACGCCAAGTACATTCGCTTTGAGACTCTGCAGGATCCCAAAAGCATGCCAGGCCAGCGTTCGGGGTTCGCCCTGATCGATTGGCCTTATGTAGAAGGCTTGCGCCTGGATGAGGCGATGAATCCCTTGGCGATTCTGGCGGTAGGCATGTATGGCCGCGAGTTGCCGAATCAGAACGGTGCGCCGCTGCGTCTGGTGGTGCCGTGGAAGTACGGCTTCAAGAGTGTGAAGTCCATTGTGCGGATCAGTCTGGTCAGCGAGCAGCCCAAGACCACTTGGCAGAGCATCGCGGCAGATGAATACGGGTTTTATGCCAACGTGAATCCGACGGTTGATCATCCGCGCTGGACTCAGGCACGGGAGCGGCGTCTGCCGAACAGTCTGTTCAAGCCGAATGTGCGTGATACACAGATGTTCAACGGCTATGCGGATGAAGTCGCTTCTTTATATACAGGGCTCGATCTGCGGAAGAACTACTGATGCGATATCCGTTCTGGCGTGTAGGCGTTTTTATCGCTGCGGCGATTTGGCCATTGCTTTGGTTTTATCAGGCGTTCGCCGATTTGCTCGGGCCGGATCCTGGCAAAGTCCTGGTTGATCGATTGGGGCTGGGGACGCTGGTATTGCTGCTGATCACTTTGAGCATGACGCCGTTGCAGAAATTGACGGGGTGGGCGGGCTGGATTGCTGTGCGCCGTCAGTTGGGACTTTGGTGTTTTGCCTATGTGGGTCTGCATTTGTTCAGCTATATGGCGTTTATCCTCGGCTTCGACTGGTCGCAGTTGGGCGTGGAGTTGCGTAAGCGGCCATACATTATTGTCGGCACACTGGGTTTTCTCGGGTTGTTGGCGTTGGCAGTAACCTCTAATCGCTACAGCCAGCGTCGTTTAGGTGTGCGCTGGAAGAAACTGCATCGGTTGGTCTACGTGATTCTGGGGCTGGGATTGCTTCATATGTTGTGGATCGTGCGTGCTGATCTCAAGGAGTGGGCGATCTATGCCTTTATAGGTGCAGTGCTTTTACTGCTGCGTGTGCCTGCCGTTGCCCGTCGAATCCCGCGTTTATTGGCTAAAAAGCAGGTTTTGCAATAAAACTGAAATTAACGGTTGACGGCAGATTCAGGAGGTCTATAATTCGCCCCACTTCCGGCGCAGTCGAAACGGAAAACTCCTTGAGATTCAATGAGTTACGCAGTTTTCGGCAGCGGCTCGCTTCA
>NZ_JASCPO010000172.1:0-12554 GCF_029960145.1 Pseudomonas sp. PS01299
CGATAGCGGTGGGTCAGTCACAATCGTCGTCACTGACCCACCGCTATCGCGAGCAGGCTCACTCCTACAGTTAGAACAACAACATGAAGGATTCAATATGCCGTTGACCGCCGTAACCCAACACCGCGCCAGGCTCGGCGAAGGGCCATTCTGGGACGCCCCGACCCAGGCGCTGTACTGGGTCGATATCGCCGGCAAGCAGGCGCTGCGGCTGATCGGCAACAATGTGCAGATCTGGCAGATGCCCGAGCACGTTTCCGCGTTCATCCCCTGTGCCAGCGGCGATGCGCTGGTGACCCTGAGCAGCGGCGTCTATCGTCTGGATCTCGATTCCCCGGGCCTCGAACCACGCCTGACTTTGTTCTGCATCGCCGACCCGCAACCCGGCAATCGGCCCAACGAAGCACGCTGCGACGCCCAAGGCCGACTGTGGCTCGGCACCATGCAGAACAACATCGGTGACAACGGCGAAGACCTGCCGATCGAGCGTCGTTCCGGTGGCTTATTCCGCATTGACCCCGACCAGCGTGTCACGCCATTGCTGCTCGGTCTCGGCATTCCCAACACGCTGCTGTGGAGCGACGACGGCACCACGCTGCTGTTCGGCGACAGCCTCGACGGGGCGCTCAATCGCTATTTCATTCACACCGACGGCAATCTGGATAACGCCGAGATCTGGTATGGCCCTGACCAGAATGGTGGCCCGGACGGATCGGCAGTCGACGCCGAGGGCTATGTCTGGAACGCCCGTTGGGACGGCAGCTGCCTGCTGCGCCTTACGCCGGACGGCAAGGTCGACCGCAAAATCGATCTGCCTGTCAGCCGGCCAACCAGTTGCGTATTCGGCGGCGAAGACCTGAAAACCCTGTACATCACCAGCGCCCAGAGTCCGCGCAACCATCCACTGGATGGCGCAGTCCTGTCGATGAGGGTCGATGTGCCGGGCAAACTCTGCACACGCTTCGCTGGCTAAATCCCAAAATATGGGATGCAAAATTATATATTGAGATTATTTGGCGGTCGGGTTTATAGTCGGCTCCAGCAGTAACACGCACTCACACTTAAAAAGAACAAAACAGGTGAAGTGATGCAGCGAACCTCTATCGCACTCCTCAGCGGAGTCAGCGTCTCGCAACGGCCCGGCGTCGCTCGCCGCGCCTGCCTGTTTCGTTTTCACAGTCTTCCAGACCGGACATCGACAGATGCCCGGTTTTTTTGTGCTGACGAACAGGAGTCCTGATCCATGGCTGAACCTCTTTCCTTGCCGCCGGTGCCCGCGCCGCCGAAGGGTGAGCGTCTGAAAAACAAAGTGGTGCTGCTGACCGGTGCCGCTCAAGGCATCGGCGAAGCCATCGTTGCCACCTTCGCCTCGCAGCAGGCCAGACTGGTGATCAGCGATATTCAGGCAGAGAAGGTCGAGAAGGTTGCCGCCCACTGGCGCGACAAGGGCTACGACGTGCAGGCGATCAAGGCTGACGTCTCGCGCCAGCAGGACTTGCACGCCATGGCCAAACTGGCGATCGAACTGCACGGGCGCATCGACGTGCTGGTCAACTGCGCCGGAGTCAACGTGTTCCGCGACCCGCTGCAAATGACCGAAGAAGACTGGCGTCGTTGCTTCGCCATCGATCTGGACGGCGCCTGGTACGGTTGCAAAGCCGTGCTGCCGCAGATGATCGAGCAGGGTGTCGGCAGCATCATCAACATCGCCTCGACCCATTCCAGCCACATCATTCCCGGCTGTTTCCCGTACCCGGTAGCCAAGCACGGCCTGCTTGGGCTGACCCGAGCGCTGGGAATCGAATATGCGGCGAAGGGCGTTAGGGTCAACGCCATCGCCCCGGGGTACATCGAGACGCAACTCAACGTCGATTACTGGAACGGTTTTGCCGATCCGCACGCCGAGCGTCAGCGAGCATTCGATCTGCACCCGCCGAAACGCATCGGCCAGCCGCTCGAAGTGGCGATGACCGCCGTGTTTCTGGCCAGTGATGAAGCGCCGTTCATCAACGCCTCGTGCATCACCATCGATGGTGGGCGCTCGGTGATGTACCACGACTGAGTGGATCGTGTTTCAGGCGGTGAACTCCGCGTGAAATCCAATCATCATACGATATGACTATTTTCAACAGGCTTTGCAGCAGTACGTGTCACGCCACCACACCTGTGGCGAGGGAGCTTGCTCCCGCTCGGCTGCGCAGCAGTCGTAAATTCGGGCTGCGCGGTGTGTTTGATTGACCGAGGTAACCGGTTTTAGGGCCGCTTCGCAGCCCAGCGGGAGCAAGCTCCCTCGCCACAAGCTGTTTAATTTGCTCAAAAAAAATAACAAGGAGTCAGCTTATGAAACGTCGTTTCGGGATTCGTACCCTGTGCAGTGCCGCCCTGGCGGTCACCGCGTTCAGTCTGAGCAGTACGCTGCTCGCTGCCGATGCCGTGAAAATCGGTTTCCTGGTCAAACAGGCTGAAGAGCCATGGTTCCAGACCGAGTGGGCTTTTGCTGAAAAAGCCGCCAAGGATAAAGGCTTCGAACTGATCAAGATCGCCGTGCCAGACGGCGAGAAAACCCTCTCGGCCATCGATAGCCTCGCCGCCAATGGCGCCAAAGGCTTCGTGATCTGCCCGCCGGACGTCTCGCTCGGCCCGGCGATCATGGCCAAAGCCAAACTCAATGACCTGAAAGTGATTGCCGTGGACGATCGTTTCGTCGACGCCAACGGCAAGTTCATGGAGGACGTGCCGTACCTCGGCATGGCCGCGTTCGAAGTCGGCCAGAAGCAGGGCAACGCGATGGTCGCCGAGGCGAAGAAACGCAACTGGGACTGGAAAGACACCTACGCGGTGGTCAACACCTACAACGAACTCGACACCGGCAAGAAGCGCACCGACGGTTCGATGAAGGCGCTCGAAGACGCCGGCCTGCCGAAAGACCACATCCTGACCGCCGCACTGAAAACCCTCGACGTGCCGGGCAGCATGGACGCCACCAACTCGGCGCTGGTCAAGCTGCCCAGCGCAGCGAAGAACCTGATCATTGGCGGCATGAACGACAACACCGTGCTCGGCGGCGTCCGCGCCACCGAAGCCGCCGGGTTCGCTGCGGCCAATGTGATTGGCATCGGCATCAATGGCACCGACGCCATCGGCGAGCTGAAAAAGCCCAACAGCGGTTTCTTCGGCTCGATGCTGCCTAGCCCGCACATCGAAGGCTACAAGACTGCCGAGATGATGTACGAGTGGGTCACCACCGGCAAAGAGCCGCCGAAGTACACGGCGATGGACGACGTCACCCTGATCACCCGTGAGAACTTCAAGCAAGAGCTGGAAAAAATCGGCCTGTGGAATTGATGGCTGCTCGATCGGTGTGAAGAGGTGACTCAGATGCACGCGCAAGTACAGACACATGCAAGCAGCGCCGGCGGCAGCCTGCGCTTCAACGGGATCGGCAAGACCTTCCCCGGGGTCAAGGCGCTGGACGCCATCAGCTTCGTCGCCCATCCAGGGCAGGTGCACGCCTTGATGGGCGAGAACGGCGCCGGCAAATCGACCCTGCTGAAAATCCTCGGTGGCGCCTACATTCCGAGCAGCGGCGAGTTGCAGATCGGCGAGCAGACCATGGCGTTCAAGTCGACCGCCGACAGCATCGGCAGCGGCGTCGCGGTGATTCACCAGGAGCTGCATCTGGTACCGGAAATGAGCGTGGCCGAGAACCTGTTTCTCGGTCATCTGCCGGCCAGTTTCGGCCTGATCAATCGTGGCGTCCTGCGCCAGAATGCCTTGGCCTGCCTCAAGGGCCTGGCCGATGAAATCGATCCGCAGACCAAGGTCGGGCGCCTGTCGCTCGGTCAGCGGCAATTGGTGGAAATCGCCAAGGCGCTGTCCCGTGGCGCGCATGTGATCGCCTTCGATGAGCCGACCAGCAGCCTCTCGGCGCGCGAAATCGACCGTCTGATGGCGATCATCAGTCGCCTGCGCGATGAGGGCAAAGTGGTGCTCTACGTCTCGCATCGCATGGAAGAAGTGTTCCGCATTTGCGATGCGGTGACGGTGTTCAAGGACGGCCGTTACGTGCGCACCTTCGATGACATGAGCCAGTTGACCCACGATCAACTGGTGACCTGCATGGTCGGCCGCGACATCCAGGACATCTACGATTACCGCAGCCGTCCACGCGGCGCGGTGGCGCTGAAGGTCGACGGTTTGCTCGGCCCGGGGCTGCGTGAGCCGGTGAGTTTCGAGGCGCACAAGGGCGAGATTCTCGGCCTGTTCGGCCTGGTCGGGGCCGGGCGCACCGAGCTGTTCCGCTTGCTCAGCGGGCTTGAGCGCAACACCGCCGGACGCCTTGAACTGCGGGGGCATGAATTGAAATTGCGCTCACCGCGCGATGCGATTGCCGCCGGGATCCTGCTGTGCCCCGAGGACCGGAAAAAAGAGGGGATCATCCCGCTGGCCAGCGTTGCCGAGAACATCAACATCAGCGCGCGCCGCGCCAATGCCAGCCTCGGCTGCCTGCTGCGCGGGCTGTGGGAGAAGGGCAACGCCGACAAGCAGATCAAGGCGCTGAAAGTCAAAACCCCGCACGCCGGTCAGCAGATCAAATTCCTGTCCGGCGGCAATCAGCAGAAGGCGATTCTCGGTCGCTGGCTGTCGATGCCGATGAAGGTGCTGCTGCTCGATGAGCCGACTCGCGGCATCGACATCGGCGCGAAGGCCGAGATCTACCAGATCATCCATAACCTGGCCGCCGACGGTATCTCGGTGATCGTGGTGTCCAGCGACCTGATGGAAGTGATGGGCATTTCCGACCGCATTCTGGTGCTCTGCGAAGGCGCGCTGCGCGGCGAAGTCAGCCGCGACCAGGCCAATGAATCCAACCTGCTGCAACTGGCTTTGCCGCGCCATCGCGCTGACGGCGTGGCGAACTGAGAGGTGACTATGATGACCATCCAAAACAAGGCGCTGCCGACTCCCCGCAAACCGCTGGACCTGCGGCGCTTCCTCGACGACTGGGTCATGCTGCTGGCGGCGATCGGTATCTTCGTCGCCTGCACGCTGCTGATCGATAACTTCCTCTCGCCGCTGAACATGCGCGGGCTGGGTCTGGCGATTTCCACCACCGGCATTGCCGCGTGCACCATGCTGTATTGCCTGGCGTCAGGTCACTTCGACTTGTCGGTGGGTTCGGTGATCGCCTGCGCGGGGGTCGTTGCGGCGGTGGTGATGCGCGACACCAACAGCGTGTTCCTCGGCGTCAGCGCAGCGCTGGTGATGGGCCTGATTGTCGGGCTGATCAACGGCATCGTGATCGCCAAGTTGCGGGTCAACGCGTTGATCACCACGCTGGCGACCATGCAGATCGTTCGCGGCCTGGCCTACATTTTTGCCAACGGCAAAGCGGTGGGCGTGTCGCAGGAATCGTTCTTCGTCTTCGGCAACGGTCAGTTGTTCGGCGTGCCGGTGCCGATCCTGATCACCATCGTCTGCTTCCTGTTCTTCGGCTGGCTGCTGAACTACACCACCTACGGGCGCAACACCATGGCCATCGGTGGCAACCAGGAGGCGGCATTGCTCGCCGGGGTCAACGTTGACCGGACCAAGATCATCATTTTCGCCGTGCACGGCGTGATCGGCGCGCTCGCCGGGGTGATTCTCGCTTCGCGCATGACCTCCGGGCAGCCGATGATTGGCCAGGGTTTCGAGCTGACGGTGATCTCGGCATGCGTGCTCGGCGGCGTGTCGCTGAGCGGCGGGATCGGCATGATCCGCCACGTGATTGCCGGGGTGCTGATTCTGGCGATCATCGAGAATGCGATGAACCTGAAGAACATTGATACGTTTTATCAGTATGTGATTCGTGGTTCGATTCTGTTGCTGGCCGTCGTCATCGATCGCCTGAAACAACGCTGAGATCAAAAGCTCCCCCTCACCCTGGCCCTCTCCCAGAGGGAGAGGGGACTGATTGGGGGACCTTTCAGAGATACATCGACCTGAAAGTGCTTTGCTGAATCCATAATCGACTGGATTTTTCAGGTCGATGTAGAGCGTGAAACTGCTCGGTCAGTCCCCTCTCCCTCCGGGAGAGGGCTAGGGTGAGGGGCTTTTGATTCTCCCGCCTTCTGTCACCTTCCCTAAATTTCCCTTGCCCGTCCGCGCCCGTTTCGGGTATCACTTTGTACATGATTAGACAGGTACGATTTGACAAGAAACAACGGGTGGTCGACGAACTCGTCCGGCGCATTGAAAGCGGCCTCATGGAGGACGGCTTTCTGTTGCCCGGCGAGCATCAGTTGGCTCAGGAATTCAACGTCAGCCGTGGCACGTTGCGCGAAGCGCTGGCCGAACTGAAGCGGCGCAATTACATCGCCACGCAAAGCGGGGTCGGCTCGATCGTCACCTTCGATGGTGTCGCGCTCGATCAGCGCAGCGGCTGGGCGCAGGCGTTGGCCGACAGCGGGGCGCTGATCAACACCGAAGTGCTGCGCCTGGAAGCGGTGACGCGGCCTGATTTGCTTTCGCGCTTCGGCACCGACCAATTCATCACCCTCGATCGCCGTCGTCGTTCCAACGACGGCACGCTGGTGTCCCTCGAACGCTCTTTGATGCCGGCCACCGGCGGCCTGGAAAGCCTGCCGCGCGTCGGTCTGATCGACAACTCGCTGACCATCACCCTCGCTGCCTACGGCTACATCGGCGAGCGCGGCGATCAGTGGATCGGCGCTGAACCACTCAATGCCGAAGACGCCGAACTGCTCGGGCGCCCGGTCGGCACCGTGTTCCTCAAGGCCCTGCGTACCACCTACGACCGGCAGAACCGTTTCATGGAGCAGGTCGAAAGCCTGCTCGACCCGGTGCATTTCCGCCTGCACCTGCAATTTGGAGAATCGAAATGACCGCGCTCAACCGTGCCCTCGGTGCGTTTTATGGCCTGGCCCTGGGTGATGCGCTGGGCATGCCGACGCAATCGTTGAACCGCGAAACGATCAAGACCCGCTTTGGCCGGATCACCGATCTGCAGGATGCCGGTCCTCTGCAACCGATCGCCGCGAACATGCCCAAAGGCTCGATTACCGACGACACCGAACAGGCGATTCTGGTCGGCGAGTTGCTGGTCGAAGGCAAGGGCCGCATCGAACCGGCAGTCCTCGCCCAACGGCTGATTGAATGGGAAGCCGAGATGCAGGCCAAGGGGTCGCAGGACCTGCTCGGCCCGTCGACCAAACGCGCCATTGAAATGATCCTCGCCGGGCATTCGCCGGAGGAGGCCGGGCGTTACGGCACCACCAACGGCGCGGCGATGCGCATCACTCCGGTGGGCATTGCGGCAGACGTCGCCGATCCCGAGCGTTTCATTACGGCCGTGGTGCAGGCCTGTCAGGTCACCCACAACACCACGCTGGGGATTTCCAGCGCGGCGGCGGTGGCGGCGGTGGTCTCGGCCGGGATCAACGGCATGGATCTGGGCGAGGCATTGAACCTTGGCCAGCAGATTGCGCAACAGGCCGAGGCACATGGGCACTGGGTGGCCGGCGGGCGCATCGCTTCGCGCATCAGTTGGGCGCGAACCATCAGCGTCGATAGCGACAAGGCGCTGCTGGCGGATCTGCTGTACGACGTGATCGGCACTTCGGTGGCCTCGCAGGAATCGGTCGTGGTGTCGTTCGCCCTGGCGCAGCAAGTGGCCGTTGGCGAGATGAGCGCATTCGATGCGTTGTGCATGGCCGCCAGTCTTGGCGGCGACACTGACACCATCGCGGCGATTCTCGGCGCCATGCTCGGGGCCTGCCTGGGTCTTGAGAGCTGGCCTGCCGAGATGATCGAGACGGTGAAGGTTGTCAATCATCTGGAGCTTGAGCCGTTGGTGCAGGGGCTGTTGACCCTGCGTTGACTGAGCTGACGCCTTCGCGAGCAAGCCCGCTCCCACAGGGGATTTGAGCCGTTCACAAATCTCCTGTGGGAGCGGGCTTGCTCGCGAATGGCGCGCTGCGGATTACGGATTTTTACCCCGCAATGGATCGCACAGACAGGCCGAGGAAGGCCACAGATGTCTTGTCGTTTTGAGTCATTGCCACAACCACAATAAAGGCAAACAGGAGCACTGTTCATGAGTTCAACAAACGCCGGGCCAAGTGCCGGGCAACTGGAAACCCGCGGCATTGAGCCGGTGCCGGAAGCCGAGTGCAACGGTCATCCGCTGCAACTGTTCTGGGTCTGGTTCGCCGCCAACATTTCCATTCTCGGCCTGCCATTGGGCGCCACGCTGGTGGCGTTTCGCGGGCTGGCGATCTGGCAGGCGATCATCGTTGCCATCGTCGGCGCCGCCGGTTCGTTCGCGGTGGTGGGGATCATCTCGATTGCCGGCCGCCGTGGCCGCGCGCCGAGTCTGACCCTGTCGCGGGCGATCTTCGGCGTGCGTGGCAATATCGGCCCGACGCTGGTCTCGCTGATGTCGCGTCTGGGCTGGGAAACGGTCAACACCACCACCGCGGCATTCGTGCTGCTATCGCTGTGTTCGATCCTGTTCGGCTCGCCGGTTGAAGCGAAAAGTGCGCCAGTGCTGACGCTGATCTTCATCGCGATTTTCGTGCTGCTGACCCTGTCGGTTTCCGGCCTCGGTCACGCCACCTTGCTGGTGATCCAGAAGTGGGCGACCTACGTGTTCGGCGCGCTGAACATTCTGGTCGGCGGCTTCCTCTGCGCGACCATCGACTGGAGCGCGGTGTTCAACGCTACGCCAGCGCCGCTGAGCGCGATGATCATCGGCATCGGCACCATGGCCGCCGGCACCGGGATCGGCTGGGCTAACGCCGGTGCGGACATGTCGCGCTATCAGCACCGCAGCGTCAAGGCTGTACGGCTGGTCGCCTCGGCGGCGTTCGGTGCGGGGATTCCGCTGGTGCTGCTGATCACCCTCGGCGGCCTGCTGTCGGTGGGCAACAACGATCTGGCATCGGCGACTGACCCGATCGTGGCCATCCGCGACATGCTGCCGACCTGGATGGCCGTGCCGTACCTGATCACCGCGTTCGGTGGCTTGCTGCTGTCGAACAACCTGTCGGTGTACTCCGCCGGTCTGACCACGCTGACCCTCGGTCTGAAGGTCAAACGCGTCTACGCGGTGGTGGTCGACATCGTGGCGATCTTCGCCGGCTCGATCTACTTCATGCTGATTGCCGACAGCTTCTACGGCCCGTTTATCACCTTCATTTCGCTGCTGGCGGTGCCGATCACCGCGTGGGTGGGGATCTTCGTCGTCGACCTGATTCACCGTCACTACTACAGCCCCAAAGACCTGCTCGATGTCAGCCCGAGCAGCGCCTATTGGTATCGCGGCGGCATCGAGTGGCGCGCGTTCGGCGCGTGGGCGATTGCCATCGTGCTCGGCTTCAGTTTCACCACCATCGGCACCACGGCCGAGAACGTCTGGTTCAAGGGCTTTTTGTCCGACTCGTGGCTGGGCCACAACGGCCTCGGCTGGATCGTGACCTTCGTGGTGGCCGGTGGCATTTACCTGGTTCTCGGCGGGGCGAAAGATCGTCGCGCCGCGCAAGTCGAGAATGCTCATGCCTAAGATGTTGCACACCGGCCAGGTCATTATCGACTTGGTCATGGCCGTGGATCAGTTGCCGCAAGTCGGCGGCGATGTGCTGGCGCAGTCTGCCGCTTTCGAGGCTGGCGGCGGCTTCAACGTGATGGCCGCAGCCGTACGCAATGGTTTGCCGGTGGTTTATCTCGGTCGCCATGGCTCCGGACGTTTTGGTGACTTGGCGCGTCAGGCGATGAAGGATGAAGGCATTCACATCGGCATCCAGATGCCTGCACAACGCGATACCGGGATATGCGTGGCGCTGACCGATGCGTCGGCCGAGCGCAGTTTCATTTCCTACATCGGCGCTGAAGGTGAGGTGACCGGAGAGGACTTGAACAGCGTGGCGGCCGAGGCGGGCGACTACGTTTATGTAAGCGGTTACAGCCTGCTGCACGCAGGCAAGGCGCAGGCGCTGCTGGACTGGACGCTGGCGCTGCCGGAGGTGATCAACGTGGTGTTCGATCCGGGGCCGTTGGTGGAGTCGCCGGACTCGCCGTTGATGCGGGCGCTGCTGCCGCGCATTGATGTGTGGACCAGCAACAGCGTCGAGGCGTTGCGCTTTACCGAGGCTGCAGACATTGCTCAAGCGCTGGATCGGCTGGCGGATCATCTGCCCAAGGATGTGCTGATGGTGGTGCGCGATGGACCACAGGGTTGCTGGATTCAGCAGCGTGGCGAGCGTCGGCATGTGCCGGGGTTTGCGGTAAAAGCCGTGGACAGCAACGGGGCGGGTGATGCCCATGCCGGGGTGTTCGTCGCCGGGTTGGCGCAGGGTTTGCCCGCCCATGAGGCGGCGCGGCGGGCGAATGCGGCAGCGGCTTTGGCAGTGACACGATGGGGGCCGGCGACTGCGCCGGGCGCGGCTGAAGTGGATGGGTTTATCCGCGAGTCCTGCGGCGACTGATCAACCGCCTTCGCGAGCAAGCCCGCTCCCACAGGGGGGATTTGCGTCTTTCACAACTCCAATGTGGGAGCGGGCTTGCTCGCGAAGAGGCCATACGGCTCAGCACAAAATATGGATCAGCCGGCCTTGCGCAACGCCGCAATCAACTCATCCTTGCGCATCGAAGAACGCCCGGCAATGTTCTTCGCCCGCGCCTCTTTGCGCAGACTGTCGAGAGTCTGCGTCTCGCGCGAGGCCTTGCTGTCGCGCGCATGTCCCCCGCGACTGGCCACCGCTCGCCGCGATGATTCTTTGCGGTCTTCGGACTTGGCACTCGCCGGTTTCTTGCGTCCGGAACCGCCAGCCTTTTCGCCGCCGCCCGACTGTTTGTTGACCGTCGCCCAGGCACGCGCCTCGGCTGCATCCTTCGACAAGCCTTTTTTCTCATAGCTGTCTTCGATGTGTTCGGCCTTGCGCTTCTGTTCGGCGGTGTATTTGTCTTTGCTTCCACGAGGCATGGGATTTCTCCTCTTGTGTGCAGATTCGGCCGCTCGCCGCACCGGCAGCGAGCGGCCTGAGGTCTACTGCAGATCCAGCTTGCGCGCCGCTTCGACGCCAGCCGCACTGAGCTTGATCGGCAGATTCAACGAGTGTTCGCCGGCCTCGTTGCAGGTCACATGACCGTGGTGGATCAGTCCGCGATCCTGCAGAGAGGCGAGGGCGCTGGCCACCACTTTCTCGCCGCGATAATTGTCCAGCACCTCTTTGCCCAGTCCGCTCGGATGGGCATGCAGCAGGCGGGTGAGGACTTCTTTTTCCAGGTTTTTATCGACGTTCATGGTTACCTCTTCATGGATGTGAATAGGACGCTCGCGTCGGCGAACTACTGGCTGCCGCCCTCGGAGCCCGAGCCACCGGTGGTGGTTTTCGAGCCGATGCCGGGGCCGGCGTTATCGGGTGTGGCGGGGGAGTCAGGGGTGTTCATGCCACCCTGGCGGCCGGGGTCGCTGCCTTGGGTGCGTGGGTCGGTGCCAGTGGCAGGTGGCTGGTTGATCAATGGAACCCCGGAGCCATCGGTGTTCATGCCTGGGGCACTGTTGATGGCCGGGGCGCGCGGTGATGGAACCGGATCGGTGGGGCCTGTGCCCGCTGCGGTGGTGGACGCGGCGAAGACCGCTGGGCAGAGCAGGGCACTGAATACGAGGGCAGTCAACCTTGACGGGATCATAGGGCTTCTCCAGTGATTGAATTCCTTACCTGTGTTTGGTCTGCCCTTGAATCGGATTGGTGCCTGATGAGCGACGAACGGTCGAGACACAGGATTATCAGTCGAGGCCGATTTCTTCCTTGAACTGCTCCATGAAACCCTTCAGGCGTTGATGGCGGATCTGCGCCAGACGCTGACCGGCGCCAGTCTGGAAACCATCGGCCAGATGCAGCAGCTTGGTCTGAAAGTGATCGAGGCAGAAGCGTGTGTCATCGTAGTCGCGCTCCTTGGCTTCAGGGTCGCGCGGGTCGTACAACGCACTGCCCATGCGCCCGGCGACGTAGAAGGTGCGGGCAACGCCGAGCATGCCCAGCGAGTCGAGACGGTCGGCGTCCTGGACCAGTTTCGCTTCGAGGGTCAGCGGGGTGATGTTGGCGGAAAAACTGTGGGCTTCGATGGCGTGGGTGACGCCACTGATTTTGCTTTCGGGCCAGTCCAGATCGGCCAGCACGCTGGCGGCTTTTTCTGCGGCGAGACGCGAAGCCTGCGAGCGCAGCGGCGAGTTTTTTTCCACGGACACGCAATCGTGCAGCAGCACGGCAGCGAGCAACACTTCCAGGTCGCCACCTTCCTCGGCCTGCAAGGTGCGCGCGTTGTGCCAGACCCGTTGCAGATGGGCGAGGTCGTGGGCGCCGTCGTCGCCGGGTTCGAGGGCGTGGGGCAGCAGTGCTGCTGCAAGCGACTCCACGGGCATAAAAATCTCAGTGTTCATGAGCATCCTTTCAGACTGGCGAAGTTCCTGTGGGAGCGGGCTTGCTCGCGAAGGCGTCAATCCAGTCACCATCATTGTTGTCTGTCAGACCGCTTGCGCGAGCAAGCCC
>NZ_JASCPO010000173.1:0-12484 GCF_029960145.1 Pseudomonas sp. PS01299
CCGAAACCGCGTCGCTGCCAGCGCGAGCAGGCTCACTCCTACAGAAGGGCGCGTTCCAATGTAGGAGTGAGCCTGCTCGCGATGGGGCCTATTCAGACGCTACAAAAAAACGGCCTCCCACTGCGGAGGCCGTTTTGCATTCAAGATTTGCGGCTTTTCTTGCGCCGCGCCCATTGCCGCGCCACCCACCAGCGCCAATACAGCATCACCGTGAAGTAGGCGAGGATGCCGAGTATCAATCCGCACACTACCGACCCGAGCAAAAACGGCTGCCACATGGTCGACAACTCTCCGCTGATCCATTCCCAGGTCAACGAATCGGGCAGGGTGCGGGCGGGCACATTCATCAACCAGGCTCCGGCCTGATAAGTACAGAAAAACACCGCCGGCATGGTGATCGGGTTGGTCAGCCACACGAGGCTGACGGCAATCGGCATGTTGCCGCGCACGGTGATCGCCAGTGCCGCCGCCACCAGCATCTGCGCCGGAATCGGTAGGAACGCCGCGAACAGGCCGACGGCCATCGCCCGGGCCACCGAGTGCCGATTGAGGTGCCAGAGGTTCGGGTCATGCAGCAACTTGCCGAGAAAGCGTAAGGATTTGTGTTCCCTGATGCTCGTCGGGTCGGGCATGTAACGTTTGAATAAGCGCCGGGGCATAAGGCTTCTCGGTCGGTTAAGGCGGCAAGTATGTCTGGATTCTACGAAGCGCCCATTCAGACTTTGTGACAATTGTTGACGACGACCCGCCCTCATACCAGCTACCCCTAATGCACGAACTCTCAAGGACGGGCTTATGCGCACAGGGATGATGGCGCTGGCAGTCGGTCTGCTGGTTCCGGTTTTTTTGCCGGTTTTACCGCCGGTCGGGTTGATGATGTTGTTGCCGTTGGTGGGACTGATGTTGCTGCCGTTTCGCAGCTATCCCGTGGCGTTTCTGCTGTTCGGTTTCACCTGGGCGTGCGTCAGTGCGCAGGGGGCGTTGAATGATCGCCTGCCGGAAGCGCTTGACGGCGAAACCCGTTGGGTCGAAGGGCGGGTGGTCGGTTTGCCGCAAACCAGCCAGGGCGTGGTGCGGTTCGAGTTGGCCGATGCCCGCTCGCGACACGAAAAATTGCCGTCGTTGATGCGTCTGGCGTGGTACGCCGGGCCGCCGCTCAACAGCGGTGAGCGCTGGCGCCTGGCGGTGAAGCTCAGGCGCCCCGGTGGTTTGCTCAATCCCGACGCCTTCGATTACGAAGCCTGGCTGTTGGCGCAACGCATCGGCGCGACCGGCACGATCAAGGATGGTCAGCGCCTGGCCGAGGCAAACTGGGCATGGCGCGACAGCATTCGTCAGCGCTTGCTGGCAGTCGATGCCCAAGGCCGGGGCGGTGCATTGGCGGCACTGGTGCTCGGCGACGGCTCCGGGCTCAGCCGCGAGGATTGGCAGATCCTGCAGGACACCGGCATCGTGCATCTGCTGGTGATTTCCGGTCAACACATCGGGATGTTGGCGGCGGTCATCTATCTATTGGTCGCCGGGCTGGCGCGCTACGGCTGGTGGCCGCTGCGCTGGCCATGGCTGCCATGGGCCTGTGGGCTGGCGTTTGCCGCGGCGCTCGGTTACGGCTTGCTCGCCGGGTTTGATGTGCCGGTGCAACGGGCCTGCGTGATGGTCGGGCTGGTGTTGTTGTGGCGCCTGCGCTTTCGCCATCTCGGCGCGTGGTGGCCGCTGTTGCTGGCATTCGATGCGTTGCTGTTGCTCGACCCGTTAGCCAGTTTGCGTCCGGGTTTGTGGCTGTCGTTCGCCGCGGTGGGGATTTTGATTTTCACCTTCGGCGGGCGACTCGGTGCGTGGAAATGGTGGCAGACCTGGACCCGCGCGCAATGGCTGATTGCGCTGGGTCTGTGCCCGGTGTTGCTGGCGCTGAACCTGCCGATCAGCCTCAGCGGGCCATTGGCAAATCTGCTCGCGGTGCCGTGGGTCAGTCTGCTGGTGCTGCCACCGGCGCTGCTCGGCACGCTGTTGTTGCCGGTGCCTTACGTCGGTGCAGGCTTGTTGTGGCTGGCCGGTGGTTTGATCGACTGGCTGTTTCGCGGCTTGTCGCTGATCGCCGGGGCCTGGCCGGCGTGGATCTCGCCGTCGCTGCCGTGGTGGGCCTTGTTGATTGGCTGTCTCGGCGCCGTGTTGTTGCTGTTGCCGCGTGGGGTGCCGTTGCGACCGTTGGGCTGGCCGTTGCTGTTGATTCTGCTGGCGCCGCCGCGCGAGCGAGTGGCCGATGGACTGGCCGATGTCTGGCAGCTCGATGTCGGTCAGGGCCTGGCGATCCTGATCCGCACGCGTCATCACGCGTTGCTCTACGACGCCGGTCCACGCTTCGGCGATTTCGATCTGGGGGAGCGGGTGGTGCTGCCGGCGCTGCACAAACTGGGGGTCAACCGCATCGATCTGATGCTGCTCAGTCATGCCGATGCCGACCATGCCGGTGGTGCGCTGGCAGTATCGCGGGGCCTGAAAGTGACGCGGGTGATCAGCGGCGATTCGCCGGGTCTGCCCGCCATCCTGCGGGCCGAGGCCTGTGAAAGCGGGCGCCAATGGCAGTGGGACGGGGTCCGGTTTCAGCTGTGGCAATGGCCGGCGGCCCATGACAGCAATCAGCGCTCTTGCGTGTTGCAGATCGAGGCCAATGGCGAGCGGCTGCTGCTGACCGGCGATATCGACACGGCTGCCGAACGGGGTCTGCTGGAGAGTCCGTTGGCGCTGCCGACGCACTGGCTGCAGGCACCGCACCATGGCAGCCGCAGTTCCTCTTCGATGGCTTTGCTGCGGGCATTACGTCCGCATTCGGTGCTGATCTCCCGGGGGCAGGGCAATTCGTTCGGTCATCCGCACCCGCTGGTGCTCGCGCGTTATCGCCAGCAAGGGCTGCGCATCTACGACAGCGCGCAGCACGGCGCCATTCAACTGCGCCTGGGCAGCTTTCAGGCGCCGTGGCTGATGCGTCAACAACGGCGTTTCTGGCGGTGAAACACCATTGATCGCGAGATCGCCGAATGCGGCATCAGGTCGTCGGGGCAGCGGGTCTTAATCGCCAACCGGTATGGTAAAGTGGCGCACTTTTTCGAGGGGACTGTCACTGTGTGGGAATTGGTCAAATCCGGCGGCTGGATGATGTTGCCGATCATTCTGAGTTCCATCGCGGCCATGGCGATTGTCGCCGAGCGCCTGTGGACCCTGCGCGCCAGCCGCGTCACCCCCGAGCATCTGCTGGGTCAGGTCTGGGTCTGGATCAAGGACAAGCAGCTCAATAAAGAAAAACTCAAGGAATTGCGCGCCAACTCGCCGCTGGGTGAAATCCTCGCCGCGGGCCTGGCCAACTCCAAGCATGGTCGCGAGATCATGAAGGAATGCATCGAAGAAGCCGCCGCGCGGGTGATTCACGAGCTTGAACGCTACGTCAACGCGCTGGGCACGATTGCCGCCATGTCACCGTTGCTGGGCCTGCTGGGCACGGTACTGGGCATGATCGACATTTTCAGCGCCTTCACCGGTTCCGGCATGACCACCAACGCCTCGGTCCTGGCCGGCGGTATTTCCAAGGCACTGATCACCACCGCTGCGGGCCTGATGGTCGGTATTCCGTCGGTGTTCTTCCACCGTTTCCTGCAACGCCGCATCGATGAGCTGGTGGTGGGCATGGAGCAGGAAGCGATCAAACTGGTCGAAGTGGTGCAGGGCGACCGTGACGTCGATCTGGCCGGGGACAAAGCGTGAAATTCCGTCGCAAACCCCGGGAAACGATCGACATCAACCTCGCGTCGCTGATCGACGTGGTGTTCATCCTGTTGCTGTTTTTCGTCGTGACCACCACCTTCACCCGCGAGACACAGTTGCGCGTCGATCTGCCGGAATCGGTCAGCGGTTCGCCCGCCGAAGACCAGCAGCTCAAGCAACTGGATGTCGCGATCAGCGCCGAAGGCGTGTTCTCGGTGAACAACAAGATTCTGCCGAAAAACGACCTGGCGACCCTGATGGAAGCCATGCAGAAAGAAGCCAACGGTGACACCAACATGCCGTTGTCGATCAGCGCCGACGGCAAGACCCAACACCAATCGGTGATCACCGCCATGGACGCGGCCGGCAAGCTCGGTTTCAGCCATCTGCGCATGACCACGGTCGAGGCGGCGCCCAAATCCTGATGAGCCTGTCCGATCGTTTGCTCGCCGCGTGGTATCAGGGGCATCCGGCCCTGACGCTGCTGCGGCCGCTGGAAATGCTCTATCGCCGCGTGGTGGTCAACAAGCGTCAGCGCTTTCTCGACGGTGAAGGCCAGATCTATCAGCCACCGGTGCCGTTGATCGTGGTCGGCAACATCACCGTCGGCGGCACCGGCAAGACGCCAATGATTTTGTGGCTGATCGAGCATTGCCGACGCGCCGGTCTGCGGGTTGGTGTGGTCAGTCGCGGTTACGGCGCCAAACCGCCGCAACTGCCGTGGCGGGTCACCGCCGAGCAGAGCGCCGAGATCGCGGGCGACGAGCCGCTGTTGATCGTGCAGCGCACCGGCATACCGCTGATGATCGACCCTGATCGCAGCGCGGCGGTCAAAGCCTTGCTCGCCAGTGAACCGCTGGACCTGATCCTGTCTGACGACGGCATGCAGCATTACCGTATGGCGCGGGATCTGGAGCTGGTGCTGATCGACGCCGCCCGTGGTTTGGGCAACCAGCGCTGCCTGCCGGCCGGTCCGTTGCGCGAGCCGATCGAACGCCTGCAAAGCGTCGATGGCGTGCTGTTCAACGGTGCCACTGCGGATCGCGAAGATGGCTTCGCGTTTCGCCTGCAACCGACGGCGCTGGTCAATCTGCGCAGTGGCGAGCGCAAGCCGCTCGATCATTTTTCGCCCGGTCAATCGGTGCACGCGGTGGCCGGGATCGGCAATCCGCAACGTTTCTTCAATACCCTCGAAGCGCTAGACTGGCGAGCAGTCCCCCATGCGTTTGCCGACCACGCCGAATACAGCGTGCAGGCCTTGAATTTCACACCGTCATTGCCGTTGGTGATGACCGAAAAGGACGCGGTGAAGTGCCGTGCCTTCGCAGCAGACGACTGGTGGTATCTGGCGGTCGATGCCGTGCCGTCACCGGCCTTCGTGGCCTGGTTCGACACCCAATTGATGCGCCTGTTGCCCGATCGTCTTTTGCCTTAACTCTTCATCCAGGGAATGTTCATGGACACCAAATTGCTCGACATCCTCGCGTGCCCGATCTGCAAAGGCCCGCTCAAGCTCAGCGCCGACAAGACCGAACTGATCAGCAAGGGCGCCGGTCTGGCCTATCCGATCCGCGACGGCATCCCGGTGATGCTCGAAAGCGAAGCGCGCACCCTGACCACTGACGAGCGTCTGGATAAATGACCACTGCTTTCACCGTTGTCATCCCGTCGCGTTACGCCTCGACCCGCCTGCCGGGCAAACCGCTGCTGGATATCGCCGGCAAGCCGATGATCCAGCATGTCTGGGAGCAGGCGAGCAAAAGCAGCGCCAGCCGTGTGGTCGTCGCGACTGACGATGCGCGCATCGTCGAAGCCTGCAAGGCGTTCGGCGCGGAAGTGGTGCTGACCCGTGAAGATCACAATTCCGGCACCGATCGTCTAGCTGAGGTCGCCGCCAAACTGGGCCTCGAGCCTGACGCGATCGTGGTCAACGTGCAGGGTGACGAGCCGCTGATCCCGCCAAGCGTGATCGATCAGGTTGCCGCCAACCTCTCCGCCCACACCGAAGCGCGCATGGCCACCCTGGCCGAGCCGATCGAAAACGTCGAAACCCTGTTCAACCCGAACGTGGTCAAGGTCGTCAGCGACCTCAACGGCCTGGCGCTGACCTTCAGCCGCGCCACCTTGCCGTGGGCCCGCGATGCCTTCGCCAAGAGCCGCGAGCAGTTGCCGGAAGGCGTGCCGTATCGTCGCCACATCGGCATTTATGCCTACCGCGCAGGCTTCCTTCAGGACTTCGTGAGCTGGGGCCCGTGCTGGCTGGAAAACACTGAATCCCTCGAACAACTGCGTGCCTTGTGGCATGGCGTGCGGATTCATGTCGCCGACGCGTTGATCGCGCCGCCAACCGGCGTCGACACCGTTGAAGACCTCGAGCGCGTTCGTCGCCTGCTGGAGGCCTGATGCGCGTTCTGTTCGTGTGCCTGGGCAACATCTGCCGTTCGCCCACTGCTGAAGGCGTGCTGCGCCACAAATTGCGCGAAGCGGGGCTGGCGGATCAGGTCGAAGTGGCGTCCGCCGGCACCGGTGACTGGCACGTCGGCAATCCGCCGGACAAGCGCAGCCAGGCTGCAGCCAAAGTGCGTGGTTATGACCTGTCGGCGCAACGCGCGCAGCAGGTCAGCCGCGCCGATTTCGCCAGTTACGACCTGATTCTGGCCATGGACAACAGCAACCTGCGCAACCTCAAGGCGCTGCAACCGTCCAGCGGCAAGGCCGAGCTGGACCTGTTCCTGCGCCGTTATGCCGGTGTGGTCGATGAAGTGCCGGATCCGTACTACGACGGCGATCAAGGCTTCGAGCAGGTGCTGGACCTGATCGAGGCAGCGTGTGACCAACTGTTGATCGAAGTGAAGGGCCGGTTATGAGTTTGCAGCTTCAATCACAGGTTTCGCTGAAACCGTTCAACAGTTTCGGCGTCGACGTTCGCGCGCAGTTGTTCGCCGAGGCCCACAGCGATGCCGACGTGCGCGAAGCGCTGGCCTATGCAACTGCCCATGACCTGCCATTGCTGGTGATCGGCGGCGGCAGCAACCTGCTGCTGACCGCAGACATTCCGGCGCTGGTGTTGCGCATGGCCAGCCGTGGCATTCGGTTGATCAGCGATGACGGCAGTCGCGTGGTGATCGAGGCTGAAGCCGGCGAACCGTGGCATCCGTTCGTGCAGCACACGCTGGCGCTGGGTTTTTCCGGTCTGGAAAACCTCAGCCTGATCCCCGGCACCGTGGGCGCGGCGCCGATGCAGAACATCGGCGCCTACGGCGTCGAGATCAAGGATGTGTTCGCCGGGCTGACCGCGCTGGATCGCCAGACCGGCGAGCTGCGCGACTTCAGCCTGGAAGAATGCAACTTCGCCTACCGCGACAGCCTGTTCAAGCAGCAGCCGGGGCGTTGGCTGATCCTGCGGGTGCGCTTCAAGCTCGATCGTGTTGCGCATCTGCATCTGGAATACGGCCCGGTGCGTCAGCGCCTGACCGAGCAAGGCATCGAGCAACCGACACCCAGCGACGTCAGTCGCGCGATCTGCAGTATCCGCAGCGAAAAATTGCCGGATCCGGCGGTGCTCGGCAATGCCGGCAGTTTCTTCAAGAATCCGCTGGTGTCGGCCGCGCTGGTCGAGCAGATCAAGGCGCAGCACCCGGATCTGGTGGCCTATGCGCAAGCGGACGGCCAGATGAAACTGGCCGCCGGCTGGTTGATCGAGCGCGCTGGCTGGAAAGGTTTCCGCGAGGCCGATGCCGGCGTGCATAAATTGCAGGCGCTGGTGCTGGTCAACTACGGCACCGCGACCGGTCTGCAGTTACTCGATCTGGCGCAACGCATCCAGAAAGATATTGCCGAACGTTTCAATGTCGAACTGGAAATGGAGCCGAACCGCTATTGAGGCTACGCTTCAGGTCGGTATCCAAAGCCCTGCACTGAACAAAAAGTGCAGGGCTTTTTTGTTAACGGTGGGTTAACTTAGCCAGCTAACGATAACCGTCATTTGCTCCACCAAAGGCCCGGTGCAGACGTTCGCGTCGGCACAAGAGAGCCTGTGCCAACCACATATCAGTCAGCGATGACCCTGTGGCGAGGGAGCTTGCTCCCGCTGGGGCGCGTAGCGGCCCCGCTTTCAAGAAGGGCCTGCTCCGCAGTCCAGCGGGAGCAAGCACCCTCGCCACAGGCTCAGTGTTCGGCTTCACTGATGTGTATTGGCCCATTAGCCTGAGTCGATCTGCGTGAACCACCGCCAGTTCTGCTCGACCCCATAACCACCAAGAATATGCGGGCGTGCCCATGATTACCCTGAAACTCAATGGCCAGGATCACCCACTGGATGTCACCGAAGACATGCCGCTGCTGTGGGCAATCCGTGATGTCGCCGGTTACAACGGCACCAAATTCGGCTGCGGCATGGGCCTGTGCGGTGCCTGCACCATTCATATCGACGGCTTGCCGGCGCGCAGTTGCATCACGCCGATCGGCTCGGTGATCGGGCAAAACGTCACCACCATCGACAATCTGCACGCCGATCCGGTCGGGCAGGTGGTGCAGCAAGCCTGGCTCGATAGCGCCGTGGCGCAGTGTGGTTTTTGTCAGGGCGGGCAGATCATGTCCGCCACCGCGTTGCTCAAGACCAACCCCGATCCGAGCGACGAGCAGATCGAAGAGGCAATGGTCGGCAACATTTGCCGGTGCGGCACCTACAACCGGATCAAGACCGCGATCCGCCAGGCCTCGACTCACTTGAAGGAGGCCAAGGCATGAGCCGCTTGCCGAATGATTTCGCCCTGAGCAATCTCAGCCGCCGTGGCTTTCTCAAGGGCGTCGGCGCCACGGGCGCATTGGTGCTGGCCGCGAGCTGGGGCTGGCAGGACGCACTGGCTGAAGACAAACCGAAGAAGTTCGGTGCCGACGGCATGCCCAACGGATGGATTGACGATCCCAAGGTCTACGTCAGCATTGCCGCAGACGGCACGGTCATCGTGGTCTGCAACCGCTCGGAAATGGGCCAGGGTGTGCGCACCAGCCTGACCATGGTGGTTGCCGATGAACTGGACGCCGATTGGGCCAAGGTCAAAGTGCAACAGGCGCCGGGTGACGAAGTACGTTTCGGCAACCAGGACACTGACGGTTCGCGCAGCATGCGTCACTGGTATGAACCGATGCGCCGCTGCGGCGCGGCGGCCCGGACCATGCTCGAACAAGCCGCCGCCGCGCAGTGGCAGGTGCCGGTGGGCGAGTGCCAGGCGCAGCTGCACAAAGTCATTCACAAACCATCCGGTCGCGAGCTGGGTTACGGCGAACTTGCCGCTGCCGCCAGTGCGTTGGCGGTGCCGGCGCGTGACAGCCTGCGCCTCAAGCAGCCGTCGGAGTTCCGCTACATCGGCAAGGAAGGCACCAAAGCCATCGACGGTGCCGATATCGTCAACGGGCGCGCGGTGTACGGCGCGGACGTGCATTTCGACGGCATGCTCTACGCCACCATCGCGCGTCCGGCGGTGTATGGCGGCAAGGTCGAGTCGCTGGATGACAGCGCCGCGCTGAAGGTTCCGGGTGTGCTGAAGGTCATGCAGATCGAGAGCCGTCCGCTGCCTTCGGAATTCCAGCCGCTGGGCGGCGTAGCGGTGATTGCCAGCAATACCTGGGCGGCGATCAAGGGCCGCGAGGCGCTGAAGATCGAATGGGACGACGGCCCCAATGCCAGTTATGACTCGATCGCTTATTGCAAGGAACTGGAAGCAGCGTCGCGCAAACCCGGCAAAGTGGTGCGCAACACTGGCGATATCGACAAAGCCCTGAGCGGCGCCGCCAGCAGCCTCGAAGCGTCCTATTATCTGCCGCATCTGGCGCAGGCACCGATGGAGCCGATGGTCGCCATCGCTCGCTACGACAAAGGTGTGTGTGAAGCGTGGGCGCCGAGTCAGGCGCCGCAGGTGACTCGCGAACGCATCGCCGAGCGCCTCGGGCTGCCGTTCGACAATGTCACCTTCAACGTCACGCTGCTCGGTGGCGGTTTCGGCCGTAAATCGAAGCCGGATTTCGTCGTCGAAGCAGCGATCCTTGCCAAGGAGTTCCCCGGTAAAGCCGTGCGGGTGCAATGGACCCGCGAGGATGACATCCACAACTCGTATTTCCACACGGTGTCCGCCGAGTATTTGAAAGCCGCTGTCGGCAAGGACGGCATGCCCTCCGGCTGGCTGCATCGCACAGTGGCGCCGAGCATTACGGCGCTGTTCGCCCCGGGCATGAACCATGAAGCGGCGTTCGAACTGGGCATGGGTTTCACCAATATGGCTTACGCGATTCCCAGCGTGCGCCTGGAAAACCCCGAAGCCACGGTGCATACCCGCGTCGGCTGGTATCGCTCGGTGTCGAACATTCCTCACGGTTTTGCGATTCAGAGTTTCGTCGATGAACTGGCGCACAAGGCTGGCGTCGATCCGCTCAAGTACCAGATCAAGTTGCTCGGCCCGGATCGGCAGATCGATCCGCGTACCCTGAGTGAGGAGTGGAACTACGGCGAATCCCCCGAGCGCTACCCGATCGACACCGGGCGCATGCGCACGGTATTGGAAACCGCGGCCAAGGCTGCCGGCTGGGGGCGCCAATTGCCCAAGGGCCGAGGCCTCGGTCTGGCGGTGCATTACAGCTTCGTCACCTATGTGGCGGCGGTGATCGAAGTCGAGGTCAAGGACGACGGTACGCTGATCGTGCACAAGGCTGACATCGCTGTTGATTGCGGGCCGCAGATCAACCCTGAACGCATTCGCTCGCAGTTCGAGGGCGCGTGCGTGATGGGCCTGGGCAACGCGGTGCTGGGTGAAATCAGCTTCAAGGACGGCAAGGTCCAGCAGGACAACTTCCATATGTACGAAGTGGCGCGCATGTCGCTGGCGCCGAAGGACGTTGCGGTGCATCTGGTGACGCCGCCGGGTGACGTGCCGTTGGGCGGAGTCGGTGAGCCGGGCGTGCCGCCGATTGCGCCGGCTCTGTGCAATGCGATCTTCGCCGCCACCGGCCAGCGCATCCGTAACTTGCCGGTGCGTTATCAGTTGCAGGGCTGGCAGAAGGCGCAGGCGTAATGGACAGCGCCGATCTCAACGTCCTGCGCAGCGTGCTTGAATGGCGCCGCGCCGGGCAGCGGGTGGTGCTGTTCAGTGTGGTGCAGACCTGGGGCACTGCGCCCCGGGCACCCGGCGCGATGCTCGCGTTACGTGAGGACGGCGTGGTGATCGGCTCGGTGTCCGGCGGTTGTGTCGAGGATGACTTGATCGCCCGTCTGCACGACGGGCGCATCGCCAGCGACGGCCCGCCAGTGCAACTGATTACCTATGGCGTCACCCGCGAGGAGGCGGCGCGTTTCGGCTTGCCCTGTGGCGGCACGCTGCGCCTGACCGAGGAGCGGGTCGCTGATCCGGCGTGGGTCGCCGAGTTGCTCGCCCGTTGTGAAAACCATGAGATTGTCGCCCGTGAGCTGAACGTCGAAACCGGTGAGGTTGTGCTGTCGGCGGCGAGCAAATCCGATGTGCTCGAATTCGATGGCAAGACCCTGCGCGCCATTTATGGTCCGCGCTGGCGTCTGTTGTTGATCGGCGCCGGGCAGCTGTCGCGTTACGTGGCGGACATGGCGCGGCTGCTGGATTTCGAAGTGCTGATCTGCGATCCGCGTACCGAGTTCGTCTACGGCTGGGAAGAGCACCACGGTCGCTTTGTCCCGGGCATGCCGGATGACGCGGTGTTGAGCATTCAGACGGACGAACGCACAGCCATCGTCGCGCTGACTCACGATCCCCGTCTGGATGATATGGCGTTGCTCACCGCGCTCGATTCGCCGGCCTTCTATGTCGGTGCACTGGGGTCGCGGGTCAACAGCCAGAAGCGCCGGGACAATCTGGCTCAGCTAGGCTTGTCAGAAGCCGCCATTGCGCGATTGCACGGGCCGATCGGTCTGCACATCGGCAGTCATTCGCCAGCGGAGATTGCTCTGTCGTTATTGGCGGAGATTGTGGCGATCAAGAACGGCGTCGAGTTGAAACAGAAGAAAGTCGTGGAGGGCGCATGAGTCGATCTATCGCAGTGATTGTGCTGGCGGCGGGCGAGGGCAGTCGCTTTCGCCAGGTTGCCGGTGCCGACAAGGACAAGTTGCTGGCCGATTGCACCGGGCGTGATGGCGCGGTGCGCTCGGTGATCGAGCAAGTGTTGCTGAATCTGCCGGCCAACCTCGACAAGCGGGTGCTGGTGACCACTGAAGCGCGGCCGCAGGCGATGCGCATGGCTCAGGCTTATGGCTGTGACGTGGTCTCGATTGAATCGACCGGGATGGGTGACAGTATTGCGGCTGGCGTTGCGGTTTGTCCGGATGCAGATGGCTGGCTGATCGTGTTGGGGGACATGCCGTTTATCCTGCCGTCGAGTATCGAGCGGGTGGTGGCGGCAATGACCGATGACGCGGTTAGTGTGCCGGTGCAGGAGGGCGAATTTGGGCATCCGGTGGGGTTCGGGCGTTCGTTCGGGCCGGGCTTGCAGGCATTGAGTGGTGATCGCGGCGCCAGGCCTTTGTTCAAGCAGGGCAGGGTGATTGAGATAGCGGTGGATGATCCCGGGGTGTTGTGGGATATCGATGTGCCCGATTCTCTTGTATTCCCCCAATCCTGAGCCTCCTGCAGAGCTTTTGTGGGAGCGGGCTTGCTCGCGAATGCGGAGCGTCAGTGACTTCCAGGGTGGCTGACACACCGCATTCGCG
>NZ_JASCPO010000174.1:0-12463 GCF_029960145.1 Pseudomonas sp. PS01299
GGCTTGCTCGCGAAGGCGTCGTGTCAGTCAATACACATGACACTGACCCACCGCTTTCGCGAGCAAGCCCGCTCCCACAGGAGGCAGGAGCAAGTCGTTCAGTGGTTACTTGGGATAACCGGCGCGCTTCATCTCGCGTTCGGTGGTTTGCTGCGCGGCGGTCAGGGCCTGATCCACCGTGGTCTGGCCGATCAGCGCCGCCGAGAACAGCTTGCCGACCTGGGTGCCCACGCCCTGGAATTCAGGAATGGTCACCAGCTGAATGCCGATGTAAGGCACCGGTTTCAGCGTCGGTTTGCTCGGATCCGCCGCTTTCAACGATTCCAGCGTGACCTTGGCGAACGGCGCGGCGCTCATGTAAGCATCGCTGTAGGTCGAGGCGCGGGTGCCCGGTGGTACGTTGGCGATGCCGTCGGTCTTGGCCACCAGCTCGCCGTATTCCTTGGAGGTGGCCCAGGCGCTGAACGCTTTGGCGGCGTCCTTGGCCTTGGAACTGGTCGGAATCGCCAGTGCCCATGAATACAGCCACGCCGAACCTTTGTCAGTGACCTGATGCGGGGCGAAGGTGAAACCGACGTGATCGGCGACCTTGCTCTGGGTCTTGTCGGTGACGAACGAGCCGGCGACGGAAGCGTCCACCCAGATCGCGCATTTGCCGCTGTTGAACAGCGCGAGGTTTTCGTTGAAACCGTTACTGGAGGCGCCCGGCGGGCCGGATTTCTTCATGGTGTCGACGTAGAAATTCAGCGCGTTTTTCCATTCCGGGCCGGTGAATTCCGGCTGCCATTTCTCATCGAACCAGCGCGCGCCGTAAGCATTGGCGACAGTGGTGATCAACGCCATGTTCTCGCCCCAGCCGGCCTTGCCGCGCAGGCAGATGCCGTACTGCTCTTTATCCTTGTTGGTGAGTTTTTCGGCGAAACCGGCGATCTGTTCCCAGGTCGGGCGCTCGGGCATGCTCAGCCCGGCGTCCTTGAACAGGTCGGTGCGGTAGTAGGTGATCGAGCTTTCGGCGTAGAACGGCAGGGCATACAGCGAACCCTTGACTGACAGGCCTTCGCGCACCGACGGGAACACGTCGTCGAGGGCGTAAGAAGCCGGCAGATCCTTCATCGGTTCGAGCCAGCCCTTGGCGCCCCAGAGTGCCGCTTCGTACATGCCGATGGTCAACACATCGAACTGGCCACCCTGAGTGGCAATGTCGGTAGTCAGGCGCTGACGCAGGACGTTTTCTTCCAGCACCACCCAGTTGAGCTTGATCTCCGGATGCTCGGACTCGAAAGTTTTCGAGAGCTTTTGCATGCGGATCATGTCGCTGTTGTTGACGGTGGCGATGGTCAGGGTCTGGGCGCCAAGGCTGACGCTGCTGAGGGTCATGCAGGTGAGGGCTAGCAGAGCTTTTGCAGTGGGTTGCATCGTGCACTCCTTTTCTGCACCCGGCGGGCGGCAGAAGGACAGTTATTGTTTTTGTGTCTTCCGAATGCAGGAAGAATGTGCGCTGATTACAGCCCTCAATCGACGGACTGACAAATCATCCGTCGCACTCGAATCAATACTTTTTTGCACTGGGGTTTGTTGCGGTAGACGCAGGGAAGGGCTTTTCAGTGGGGAGGGGCTATCGAATCAGTACAGGTTTCATCGCGTCGGATGCTTTTTGTGGGAGCGGGCTTGCTCGCGAAAGCGCTGTGTCAATTTGCAGATCAGTTGACTGATACCCCGCTTTCGCGAGCAGGCTCACTCCTACAAGGGGCGGTAATATCAGCCGAGGTTTTGTTCGGTCAGGCGTTGTACAGCGAGGCGTCGATAGTGCGACGGCGTCATGCCCTTGAGTTGCTGGAAGCGCCGGTTGAAGTTGGAAATGTTATTGAACCCCGACTCGAAACACACCTCGGTCACCGGTTTGTCGCCGTCGGCCAGCAGTTCGCAGGATTTACTGATGCGCAGGCGATTGACGAACTCGATGAAGTTGCGCCCGGTGGCCTGTTTGAACACGCGGCTGAAATAGGTCGGCTTCATCCCCAGATGATCGGCGACTTCTTCCAGAGTCAATTCGCGGGCGTAATGGTCGAAGATGAAATCGACCGCTCGGTTGGTGCGGTCGATGTTGTGCTCGTCGGCCAGTTGCGTGTTAGTGGCGCCGGACAGCAATTGATAATCGTCAGTCGCTGCCAGCAGCTCCATCAGAATGAAAAAGTGCCCTAGACGGGTTACGCCGCGGGTGTCGGCAATTCGCTGCATCAACGTCATGGCCTGACGGATCGTATCCTTGTCGCGAAATTCGATGCCATATTGCGCACGCTCCAGTAGCGGCGCCAAAGTCTTGAGTTCGGCGAACACCTGGTGCCCGCTGTCGAACAACTCATCGGTGAAGTTCACCAGCATGTCGCGCTTTTCCACCACCTCTTCGTCGGCCACCTGGCTGATCCAGTTGTGCGGCAGATTGGGCCCGGTGAGGAACAGTGTTTGCGGATAAAAGTTGCCGATGTAGTCGCCGATGAAGACCTTGCCGGAACTGGCAACGATCAGGTGCAGTTCGTATTCCTTGTGAAAATGCCAGCGCACTAACGGGCACGGAAAACCATGCTGACGGTAGATGATGGACAACCCGTTATGGTCGTCCATCAGTTCGTAGGAGGGATCAGTGATTCTGGTTGCCCGAGTCATGTCCGATGCGTCTTGTTGTGGTGTTCAGGTGCCCATCATGCACGCGCGCCACGGACAGTTCCAGCGCCTCAGCCCCGGGCCTTGCGTAGACCTTTGGACTGGTTGACCTGCTGGCAATGGCCGATCAGTGGAGTGCCACCGATGAAGTCGGCATTGATAATGCTGCACTTCGGCGCCCATCCCGAGTCTGGGCCAAACCATTGATCGAGTTCGTCGGTGATCCGCTTGACGCCGGCCAGTTCGCCATAGCTGGTGGCCGACAATGACCAGAGGCTGCCGGGTACCGGCGGGTTGGCCAGGGTTCGGGTGATGTGTTGCTTGAGTTGCTCTGGCGAGGTGATGTCCGACCCGCTCCATTCATGGCGGATTTTCGGCCAGTACAGGGGCGAATTGAAATCCGGGTGCGAGTCGCTTGCCAACACCACGCGTTGTAGCGAACTGGCCCTTTTAAGTTGTTCAAGGGTCAGATGACCGTTGTTTCGGGGAATAAGCCGCGAAGCCAGCTCCGTGGTGATGACTTCATGGAAACCCTTGTAATCGAATGGCTGATCGTTGGTGCCCTTGAGTTCATGTAAGTCCAATACGATGAACTCGTTCGGATTTTCATTGAGGAAAAAATTGAGACTTTTTACCAGCTCGCTCAAGGAGCGTCCCTGGAGCAGTTTCACGCCATGAAAGGTATGAAACTTCCTGATGCCCAGCCAGTGTTCATCTGAATGCAGACGCAAGTCGAAGGCGCGCACGCCTTCATTAAGTTGCTGAATGAACGGACCGTCCTGACAGACAAACCAGTTCTGGGCGGGTTGGAGATAAGTCGGGTACGGAAAATCAAAATCCAGCCCGGAATTATGCGCGCCGGGCCAGACCACTTCACTAAGGGTCAGTCGGTCCATATCCGGTGTAGCCGCCATCCAGTTTTTGAAAGGGTAATTACTCATGGTGCATTCCGTTGCAGATAAAGTTTAATTTCCGACCAGTCAACTTGTTTGGTCAGTTCGGAAGTTATTCTTTGGTGCAAACGGAAAAAGTACAAGCCAGCACTCTTTGCAAAGTATTGGCAATGTGGTTTTGCACTTTAATTATCAACTTTTCTGGTTCTTTGCTTCGATCCACTGCGCCATGTATTGAGTGCTTTTATGCAAGTGGTGACGCAACATGCTGCCAGTAAAGTTGGCGCGACGTAATGCTGACAAGTTGTCGCGGCAATATTGCAGGCGAGCGATCAGCGCCGGGCCGTGATCAGTCTGCCGATAGCGCGCATTCAACAACGCGACGCCGGCCTGCTGTGCATCAGCCCAGCGCAATCTGTCTTCGTGCAGCGCCACAGCGGTGTCGGCCAGGGCCTGGGCCGACTGAGCCACCGCACCGGGCCAGGGCAATGCGCCGCCCATGCCTTCGGCGCCGATGGGTGTCGTGACATTGGGCGTGCCGCAGAGCATCGCATCGACGATCTTGCCCTTGATCCCAGCGCCGAAACGCAAAGGCGCCAGGCAAACCCTGGCTTGCGACATCACTTGCAGCGCATCTTCTGCCCAGTTCATCACATGAAACCCCTGCGCCGCGTTGTGCAGGGCTGTGGCCTTGGGCGGCGTATAGGCACCGTAGATATGCAGTTGGGCGCCGGGCAATTGCTGGCGGATCAGCGGCCAGATGGCGGTCTTCATCCACAGCACGGCGTCCCAGTTGGGCGCGTGACGGAAGTTGCCAATACTCAGAAAATGCGCCCGCTCTTCAAAGGGCACGAACGAATCGCGCGGTGGTTCGAGCATCAGCGGGCACCAGTGCAGCAGGTCGCCAGGGACTTGAAACTGTTCGACCAGCAACTGGATTTCCACTTCGGAAATCATCAGGTTCAGATCGCAGCGATACAACGCGGCGATTTCCCGTTTGGCCAGGTCAGTGTCGGCCATCAACTCGAACTCTTCACGCAGCGCCGGGGCGAACAGTGCGCTGAAGTCCTGATTGTCCGGGTCGTCTTTCAAACGTTCCTTGAGCCGTTGGTGGCGGGCGTGGCGCAGGCTCTGCAGGTCGGACGTCTCCAGTACGCGCAAGGCATTCGGGCATTGCTTTTCGACGCGCCAGCCGAACTGCTCTTCCATCATGAACTGGTCGAACAGCACGATATCCGGGGCCAGTTCACTGATGAAACTGTCGAAGCTGCTGTTGTTGAGTTCGATCGGCACTTCGCGGATGCCCAGCGCCGTCAGGTCAGCCTTGTGCTCGCCGGGGCCGGCCGGGCTGCTGAAGGTGATGTCCCAGCCTTGCTGCAGAAACGTACCAAGGATCTGCATCACATGCCCGCTGGCTGCCGAAGAGCGCGGTTCGGGCCAGACGTAACCGATGACCAGAACTTTGGTGGCGGGTGATGCAGTCATTGACGGGGGTTCCTTGCAGGCAGGCGGCTAAAAATGGCGCGCAATTAGAGCACATCTGCAGCCGCTGCCGGATCAAGGCCAATCACTTGGTCAGAATGCCCTTGACCTTGTCACGCAATTGATCGATGGAGAACGGTTTGCCGATCACATGCATGCCCGCAGGTACGTCGATGTTTTCGGCGTAACCGCTGGCGAACAGAACGGGCAGGGTGGAGCGCAGTTCACGTGCCTTGCCGGCCAGTTCACTGCCTGTCATGCCCGGCAGGCCGTAGTCAGTCATCATCAAGTCGATAGCCTTGCTCTGATCCCCGAGAATCTCCAGCGCAGACTCGCCGTCATCGGCCTCCAACACACTGAATTCCAGCTCCTCGAGCACATCGACGATGAGCATGCGTACGATGTCGTCGTCTTCTACTACAAGGATGGTGGACTCTGGGGTGGACATAGGGATAGCTCTCAAGAAATGAAATCGGAACGGCGACCGGTCGAAAATGCCGGGCTCTTGCATGAGTAAGTGGCGCATGGCCACAAGTTCCCGAGCGGATACGAAAAAGATTAGCTGCAAATCGGGGCGGCAAGGATACCCGTTGCCTGATCGGGAAGTGCAGCAAATGTAGGAAATTGCCATCATGGCGGTGAGAAAAATGGATCCATAGTACCGTTTTGGGGCAAACTCCCGGGTTTCGACAGTTCGACAAGGCTGCCTCATGTCCACTCGGTCTACAGTTGACGAAGCACGGTTCCGTAAACTCCTGACGCGCAACATCAGTCTGCCTTTGGGCGTCGGCGCGATCAGTGCAGTGTTTTTCATTTCGCTGATCACCTATTTGCTCTCGGTGATCCAGTGGGTGGAACACACCGACCGGGTGATCAATAACGCCAACGAAGCGGTGAAACTCACCGTTGATCTGGAAACCGGCATGCGCGGCTTCCTGCTCAGCGGCGACGAGCACTTCCTCGACCCGTACGAGACTGCCAAGCCGCGGATCAACGTGGCGCTCAATACCTTGCTCGAATTGACTGCCGACAACCCGGTGCAGACCGATCGTCTGCGTCGTTTGCAGGCATTGCAGACTGAGTGGAGCAACTACGCGCAATCGATGATCGATCTGCAGCGCTCCAGCGGTGACTACCGGGGCGCGGTCAAGGCCGGGCGCGGCAAGCGCCTGACCGATGAGATCCGCAAGCAGTTCGAAGACGTGATCGACATGGAGCAGCAGTTGCGCACCACGCGCAACGAAGAGGTGCGCCGTACCACGATCTGGAGCATCACTCTGTACCTGCTGTTCATCGCCGCGATCAGCGGTTTGCTCGCGTATGTCGGTCGCCGCGATCTGGTCAGCCTGTCGGACAGCTACAGCGCCAACCTTGCAGCGCAGCAAGCCAGCGCCGAGCGTCTGGAGCGCCAGGCGTGGATGCGCAGCGGCCAGACCGAACTGGCGGAACAGGTGCTGGGGCAACTGACGCTTAACCTGCTGGGGCGCAACATCCTGCAGTTCTGCGCACAATATCTGGGCACTGCGGTGGCGGCGCTGTACGTACGCGAAGAACACGGCGGCCTCAAGCGCGTGGCGTCCTATGGATTCTCCCGCGAACAGGAAGAAAAAGATCAGCAGATCTACAGCGGCGAAGGCATCGTCGGCCAGGTTGCCCAGCAGGGGCAACTGATTCGCCTGGATTCGGTTCCGGCCGACTACTTCAAAGTCAGCTCCGGCCTGGGCGCAGGTCTGCCGCACAGTGTGCTGGTGGTGCCGACCAGTGATGATGACCGGGTCAACGGGGTGATCGAACTGGGCTTCCTGCGCCCGCTCACCGATCGCGATATCGATTTGCTGGAACTGATTGCCGGCAACATCGGCACCTCGATCGAAGCGGCGCGTTATCGCCAGCGTCTGCAGGAAGTGCTGGCCGAAACCCAGCAGCTCAACGAAGAGTTGCAGGTGCAGCAGGAAGAGCTGAAAACCGCCAACGAGGAGTTGGAAGAACAGTCGCGCATTCTCAAGGAATCCCAGGCGCATCTGGAAACTCAGCAAGTCGAGCTGGAGCAGACCAACGAGCAGCTGGCCGAACAGGCACAGACTCTGGCCGAGCAGCGCGACGCCATGGACCAGAAGAACACCGAACTCAATCAGGCTCAGGTGCAGCTCGAAGAACGCGCCGAAGAACTGCAGCGTTCGAGCAAGTACAAGTCCGAATTCCTCGCCAACATGTCCCACGAACTGCGTACGCCGCTGAACAGTTCGCTGATCCTCGCCAAGTTGCTGGCCGAGAACCCGCAGGACAATCTGACGGCCGAACAGGTCAAGTTCGCCGAGTCGATCTATTCGGCGGGCAACGATCTGCTGAACCTGATCAACGACATTCTCGACATTTCCAAGGTCGAGGCCGGCAAGCTGGAAGTGATCCCGGAAAACACCAGCGTCGCGCGGCTGGCCGACGGCCTGCGCAGCGTGTTCGAACCGCTGGCGGCGGACAAGCAACTGACGTTCAGCGTCGAGTTGCAGCCGGATGCGCCAATCATGCTGTACACCGATCGCCAGCGTCTGGAGCAGGTGATCAAGAACCTGCTGTCCAACGCCGTGAAGTTCACCGAACACGGCGCGGTCAGCCTGACCATCGCCGGCCAGCCGAACGAGCGCATTGCATTCATCGTGCGCGATTCGGGGATCGGTATCGCCGCAGATCAGCAGGAAAGCATCTTCGAAGCGTTCCGTCAGGCTGACGGCACCACCAACCGCAAGTACGGTGGCACCGGTCTGGGCTTGTCGATCTCGCGTGATCTGGCGGCCTTGCTCGGTGGCTCGATCAGCGTCAGCAGCGCGCCGGGGCAGGGCAGTGTGTTTACCCTGGTGCTGCCGCAGCAATACAGCGAGCCGGGTGACAGCCCCGCAGCTACGCTGACCTTCACGCCGCCGGCATTGGCCCCGACACCGGTGGTTCAGCCGCCATCGATCTCGGTGTCACCACTGGCGCCGGTGCACATCCCGCGTTTTGCCGATGACCGTGGCAAGGCGCCGTTCGCCACGCGCTGCATTCTGGTGGTGGAAGACGAGCCGAATTTCGCCCACATCCTTTACGACCTGGCCCACGAACTGGGTTATCAGTGTCTGGTGGCGCACGGAGCGGATGAAGGTTATGACCTGGCCCGCGAGTTCGTGCCGGACGCGATCCTGCTCGACATGCGTCTGCCGGATCACTCCGGTCTGACCGTGCTGCAACGTCTGAAAGAACACGCCGAAACCCGGCACATCCCGGTGCACGTGATCTCGGTCGAAGACCGCGTTGAAGCGGCGATGCACATGGGCGCGATCGGTTATGCAGTCAAGCCGACCACCCGCGAAGAGCTCAAGGACGTGTTCGCCCGTCTCGAAGCCAAGCTGACTCAGAAGGTCAAGCGCGTGCTGCTGGTCGAAGATGACGATCTGCAACGCGAAAGCATTGCCCGCCTGATCGGTGACGAGGACATCGAGATCACCGCGGTCGGTCTGGCGCAAGACGCGCTGGAGAAACTGCGCACGACGATTTACGACTGCATGGTGATCGACCTGAAATTGCCGGACATGCTCGGCAACGATCTGCTCAAGCGCATGTCGACCGAGGACATCTGCTCGTTCCCGCCGGTGATCGTCTACACCGGACGCAACCTGACCCGCGATGAAGAGGCCGAGCTGCGCAAGTATTCGCGCTCGATCATCATCAAGGGCGCGCGCTCGCCGGAGCGCCTGCTGGATGAGGTGACACTCTTTCTGCACAAAGTCGAATCGCAGTTGTCCCATGAACGGCAGAAGATGCTCAAGACCGCCCGCAGCCGCGACAAGGTCTTCGAAGGCCGCAAGGTGCTGCTGGTGGACGACGATGTGCGCAACATCTTCGCCCTGACCAGTGCGCTGGAGCACAAGGGCGCAGTCGTGGTGATCGGCCGTAACGGTCGCGAAGCGATTGATAAGTTGAATGAAATCGAGGACATCGACCTGGTGCTGATGGACGTGATGATGCCGGAGATGGATGGTTTTGAAGCCACCATTGAAATCCGCAAGGATCCGCGCTGGCGCAAACTGCCGATCATCGCAGTGACGGCCAAGGCCATGAAAGACGATCAGGAGCGCTGCCTGCAGGCGGGCGCCAACGATTATCTGGCCAAGCCGATCGATCTGGATCGCCTGTTCTCGTTGATTCGCGTGTGGTTACCGAAGATGGAACGCATTTAGTGGATAGCAGTCACTCCGCGGAGCGCAACAGCGAAATCGAATTACGCCTGTTGATTGAGGCCATCTACCTCAAGTACAGCTACGATTTTCGTGATTACTCGGGCGCTTCGATCAAGCGCCGGGTGCAGCACGCCTTGAGTCAGTTCGAATGCGCGACGATCTCGGCGTTACAAGAGAAAGTCCTGCACGATCCCACGGCGTTCATGCAGTTGCTGCAGTTGCTGACGATCCCGGTCAGCGAGATGTTCCGCGATCCGTCGCACTTCCTGGCAATCCGCAAGGAAGTGGTGCCGCTGCTGCGCACCTATCCGTCGCTGAAGATCTGGATCGCCGGGTGCAGCACTGGCGAGGAGGTTTATTCGATGGCGATCCTGCTGCGCGAAGAAGGCCTGCTCGACCGTACGATCATCTACGCCACCGACATCAACCCGCGCTCGCTGGACAAGGCCAAACAGGGCATTTTCTCGATGGAGAATGTCCGGGCCTACACTGCCAATTACCAGCAAGCCGGCGGTCAGCGTTCCTTTGCCGATTACTACACCGCAGCCTATGGCTACGCGATCTTCGACAAGAGCCTGTGTGAGAACGTGACCTTCGCCGATCACAGCCTGGCGACGGACAGCGTGTTCTCCGAAACGCAGTTGATTTCCTGCCGCAACGTACTGATTTACTTCAACAAGAAACTTCAGGACCGTGCCTTCGGTCTGTTTCACGAATCGCTGTGCCACCGTGGCTTTCTGGTGCTGGGCAGCAAGGAAACGCTGGATTTTTCCGGTTACTCGAATCAGTTCGAACCGTTGGTCAAACAAGAACGGATCTACCGCAAATTATGAACGATGCCGTGGATTTGCCTCGTGTCGAGGCCATCGTGGTCGGTGCTTCAGCCGGTGGGGTTGAGGCCCTGCTGACTCTGCTCGCGCCGTTGCGCCAGGGTTACGTGTTGCCGATCATTGTGGTGCTGCACCTGCCGGAGGAGCGGCGCAGTCAGTTGGCCGAAGTGTTCTCCCGGCGCCTGATGCTGCCGGTGGCAGAGGCGACCGACAAGCAAGACATCATGCCCGGCACGGTTTATTTCGCCACGCCCGGGTATCACCTGTCGGTGGAGCAGGATCGCAGTTTGTCGCTGAGTCTTGAGGACCGCGTACACCATTCCCGACCTGCCATCGACTACTTGTTTGAGTCCGCCGCTGATGTTTACGGCGAAACCCTGGCTGCCGTGTTGCTGACCGGCGCCAATCACGATGGCGCTCGCGGCCTGGCGCAAGTCAAGCAGCGTGGCGGACTGACCATCGTTCAAGACCCGCAGGACGCACAGGTCGCCACCATGCCTCTGGCTGCGCTGAAAATTCAGCAGCCTGACCATGTCCTACCCATTCACGGCATCGGCCGTCTGCTTGTCGAGCTGGAACGAATCGCATGCTGAGTAATATCCAGGCCAAATTGCTGATCGTCGACGATCTGCCGGAGAACCTGCTGGCCCTCGAAGCGCTGATCAAGCGCGAGGACCGCACGGTGTACAAGGCGCTGTCGGCGGACGAAGCACTTTCGCTGCTGCTGCAACATGAGTTCGCCATGGCCATCCTCGACGTGCAGATGCCGGGGATGAACGGCTTCGAGCTCGCCGAGTTGATGCGCGGCACCGAGAAAACCAAGAACATTCCGATCATTTTCGTCAGCGCCGCCGGCCGTGAACTGAACTACGCGTTCAAGGGCTACGAGAGCGGGGCGGTGGACTTCCTGCACAAGCCGCTGGATATCCACGCGGTGAAGAGCAAGGTCAACGTATTCGTCGACCTGTACCGCCAGAGCAAGGCCATGAAACAACAGGTCGAAGCCCTGGAGCAGGCCCGTCGCGAGCAGGAAGCGCTGCTGCAACAACTGCAAAGCACGCAACTGGAGCTGGAGCAGGCGGTGCGCATGCGCGATGACTTCATGTCAATCGTCGCTCACGAAGTGCGCACGCCGCTCAATGGCCTGATACTCGAAACCCAGTTGCGCAAGATGCACTTGGCGCGGGACAACGCCGCGGCGTTCACCCTCGACAAGATGCACGCGATGGTCGATCGCGACGAGCGCCAGATCAAAAGCCTGATCCGGCTGATCGAAGACATGCTCGACGTCTCGCGTATCCGCACGGGCAAGCTGTCGATCCGGCCGAATCGTTTCGACCTGACGCAACTGGTGAGCAACCTGCTGCAGAATTTCGCCCAGCAGATAGAGGCGGCGGAGACCGAAGTGTCGTTCACCGCGCCGCAGCCGGTGGAAGGTTACTGGGACGAATTCCGCATCGAGCAGGTGGTCTCCAACCTGCTGACCAATGCCTTGCGCTACGGTGGCCGCAGCCCGATTCAGGTGCGCGTGTACCGTGAAGGCGACGAGGCGCGGGTTGAGGTTCAGGACCGTGGCATCGGCATCAGCGAAGAGAACCAGAAGCGCATTTTCCAACAGTTCGAACGGGTTTCCGCCAAGACGGTAGTGGCTGGTCTCGGGCTGGGTCTGTTCATTTCCGAGCAGATCGTCGCCGCCCATGGCGGTTCCATCGTCGTCGAGAGTCAAATCAACGAAGGCGCCCTGTTTCGCGTTTGTCTGCCAATCCAGGAAAACGGCATATCCGACGCAACCTCTGAGTGACCGCACGGTCGTATCAGCAGCTATTGACCGAACAAAGGCTTCCCATGAGCGTAGATGCACAAGATGTAGTACTCGTCGTCGAGGACGAACCGGTTATCTTGATGGTGCTGACAGATTACCTGTCGGGGCAGGGGTACCGCGTGTTGCAGGCCGAAAACGGCGAGCAGGCGTTCGAGATCCTCGCGAGCAAGCCGCATCTGGACATGCTGATCACTGACTTCCGCCTGCCGGGCGGGATCTCCGGCGTGCAGATCGCGGAGCCGGCAGTAAAACTGCGCCCGGATCTGAAGGTGATCTTCATCAGCGGTTACCCGCAGGAAATCCGCGAGACCGGCAGCCCGATCACGCGCAAGGCGCCGATCCTGGAAAAACCGTTCGATCTGGACGTGCTGCAGGAAAAGATTCAGGAATTGCTGGCCTGATCTATAGCGGCTGATGCTCCCCATGTAGGAGCTGCCGCAGGCTGCGATCTTTCGATCTTAAAAAACAAGATCAAAAGATCGCAGCCTGCGGCAGCTCCTACAGTCGTTTTGGGGGATCAGTTCTGGATCATCTCGCGGACTTTGGCGGTCAGCAGATCGAAAG
>NZ_JASCPO010000175.1:0-12431 GCF_029960145.1 Pseudomonas sp. PS01299
TTGTTGTCTGACAGATAGCTTTCGCGAGCAAGCCCGCTCCCACATTTGATCTTCAGCGCACCGTAGATCAAATGTGGGAGCGGGCTTGCTCGCGAAGCTTTTGGCTTTAAAGCGCCAGCGGCGCTCGTTCACACAGGGTTGCCAACGCCTTCGCCCATTGCGGGTCGTCATTCAGGCACGGCACCAGCACCAACTCCTCGCCCCCCGCTTCGCGGAACTGTTCCTTGCCGCGATCACCGATCTCTTCCAGCGTCTCGATGCAATCGGCGACAAACGCCGGGCACATCACCAGAATCTTCTTCACCCCGCTTTGCGCCAGCTCGTCCAGCCGCGCTTCAGTGTAGGGTTCGATCCACTTCGCCCGCCCCAGACGCGACTGAAACGACACCGACCATTTGCCATCGGCAATGCCCGCGCGCTTGGCGAACTCTGCGGCGGTGCGCATGCACTGGGCGCGGTAACAGGTGGCCAGCACGGCCGGCGAAGCGTTCTTGCAGCAATCCGCGTTTTTCAAGCAGTGATTGCCAGTCGGATCGAGCTTGGTCAGGTGCCGCTCCGGCAAGCCATGGAAGCTCAACAGCAAGTGATCGTAGTCCTGCTGCAAATGCGGGGTAGCGCTGGCGACCAGCGCGTCGATGTACTCAGGCTGATCGTAAAACGGTTGCAGCACCGAGAGTTTTACATCGAGCTTCTTCTCGCGAATCACCCGCTTGGCTTCTTCGATCACCGTGGTCGTGGTGCTGTCAGCGAACTGTGGATAAAGCGGTGCCAGCGTGATGCGCTTGTGCCCCGCCGCCACCAGTTGCAGCAACCTGGTTTCAATCGACGGCTCGCCGTAACGCATGGCCAGTTCCACCGGGCCGTGGGTCCACTGGGTGGTCATCTGCTGCTGCAGACGACGGCTGAGCACCACCAGCGGCGAGCCCTCCTCCCACCAGATCGAAGCGTAGGCATGGGCCGATTGCTCAGGGCGCTTGATCAGGATCAGCGACACCAGCAGCCGCCGCACCGGCCACGGCAGGTCGATCACATACGGGTCCATCAGAAATTGATTGAGGTAGCTGCGTACATCGGCCACCGAGGTGGAGGCCGGGGAACCCAGGTTGACCAGAAGCAAGGCGTGATCGGTCATGCATCGTCCTATTTCAAAGGCGGCCGGAGAGATCATCCAAAGCCGCGCGCAAATCCGTGAACTGGAAAGTGAAACCCGCTTCCAGCAAGCGTGCCGGCACGGCCCGTTGGCCACCCAGCAACAGCAATGACATTTCGCCAAGCCCGACCTTCAGCGCCAGGGCCGGCATCGGCATGAACGCCGGACGGTGCAGCACGCTGCCCAGCGTCTTGGCAAACTCGCGATTGCGCACCGGTTTCGGTGCGCACGCATTATAAGGACCGCTCGCCTGATCGCGGTGCAGAAGAAAATCAATCAGGGCGATTTGATCATCGATGTGAATCCACGGCATCCACTGCCGACCATTGCCCAGCGGCCCGCCGAGCCCGAGTTTGAATGGCAGCAACAGCCGCGACAAAAAGCCGCCCTCGGCCGACAGCACCAGCCCGGTTCGCACCAGCACCACGCGGATGCCCTGACCTTCGGCACGCTGGGCGGTTTCCTCCCAGGCAATGCACAACTGACTGGCAAAATCGTCGATCACTGGCGGCGACTCTTCGGTTAGCTCGCGTTCACCGCCGTCGCCGTACCAGCCGACAGCAGAACCGGAGATCAACAACGCCGGTTTCTGCTGCCGTGTTTCCAGCCAGGCCAGCAGGGTTTCGGTGAGCGTGATGCGGCTGCTCCACAGCAACGCCTTGCGCCGATGGGTCCATGGCCGATCCGCGATCGGTGCACCGGCCAGGTTGACCACCGCGTCCAGCGGCTCGTTGCCGAAGTCTTCGAGACGCGCAATTGCACGCACCTGCGCGCCACAGATTTTCGCGACCTTTTCCGGGCGTCGACTCCACACCGTCAATTGATGGCCCTGCCCCGACCAGTGTCGGCAGAGCTGACGGCCTATCAAACCAGTACCGCCGGTCAGCAATATGCGCATGACTTCTTCCTCGCGTGGCGTTTTACCCGGATCACTAGTCTATTTTTATAAGCAGGGATCATTTCTATCGGGCAGGCTCTATTGTTTAACCATAGGCCAAGCTGTCAGAACGAGAACGCTAGAAGTTATACCAAAAAACAAAATTGTACAGGTTTCATTGACGGCGTAGTCTGTACAGAAAGGTAAACGAGGCCCCTATGACTGTACCTATCGCAATCATCGGCACCGGCATCGCCGGACTCTCCGCCGCGCAGGCGCTGACAGAGGCCGGACACACCGTCCAGCTCTTCGACAAAAGCCGCGGCAGTGGCGGACGCATGTCGAGCAAACGCAGCGACGCCGGTTCGCTGGACATGGGCGCGCAATACTTCACCGCCCGCGACCGGCGTTTCGTCACCGAGGTGCAACGCTGGCAGAGCTTGGGCTGGGTCGCCGAGTGGACGCCGCAGCTCTACACCTTTCAGGGCGGGCAACTGAATCTGTCGCCGGACGAACAGACGCGCTGGGTCGGCACGCCACGCATGAGCGCGATCACCCGGGGTTTGCTCGACGGTCTGGAAGTGCACTTCGCCTGCCGCATCACCGAAGTCTTTCGCGGTGAAGAACACTGGCACCTGCAGGACGCCGAAGGCTTCACCCACGGTCCCTTCAGTCACGTGGTGATTGCGACGCCAGCGCCGCAAGCCACGGCGTTGCTGGCTGCGGCACCGAAACTGGCCGGTGCGGCCACCGGGGTAAAAATGGACCCGACCTGGGCCGTCGCCCTCGCCTTCGATACGCCACTGGATACGCCGATCGAAGGTTGCTTCGTGCAGGACAGCCCCATCGACTGGCTGGCACGCAACCGCAGTAAACCGGGGCGCGATACCACGTGCGACACCTGGGTGCTGCACGCCAGCAGCGCCTGGAGTCGGCAACACATCGACCTGTCCAAGGAAGCGGTCATCGAGCAACTGCACGGCGCATTCGCCGAACTGCTGCACAGCGCGATGCCCGCTCCGACTTTCAGCCTCGCCCACCGCTGGCTCTACGCACGCCCTGCGACCGGCCACGAATGGGGCACGCTGGCCGACGCCGATCTGGGCTTGTACGCCTGCGGCGACTGGTGCCTGTCGGGGCGTGTCGAAGGGGCCTGGCTCAGTGGCCAGGAAGCTGCACGCCGCTTGCACGAACACCTGCAATGAATCGCATCAATCCGCAAAAATTGCTGCTGTCGAAGTGGACAGCAGCCCACCCGCAAAACCGCGAAAAACATTTTCTGGTCACCGAACTGTTCCGGGATGAGGAAGGCACGGTGCTGGAGATTGAGTTGCAGGCGGTGCTGACCAAGCGCGCCGAACGCCTCGATTGGCAGACGTTGAAGAACAACGATAACTGGTTACTGGGCTGGCAATAAAGATCCTGTAGGAGTGAGCCTGCTCGCGATGGCGTCGCATCATTCAACATCAATGCTGCCTCCCACAGTCGATCGTGGTAAACCTGGAAAAACTTATACAAATGAGTTGACTTGTACACGCATGAATCTATGCTGAGGAAAAGTTGTACAGAGATAAATATCTGTACAGGAATAGATTCGAGGTGTGCATGTCCGATCTTTCTGCTTCCCGGCCAAAAATCGCCATCAGCGCCTGCCTGATGGGCGCCGAAGTGCGCTACAACGGCGGGCACAAGGAATCGCGGTTGTGCAGCCGCACCCTTGCCGAGTATTTCGAATTCGTGCCGGTATGTCCGGAAGTCGCGATTGGCCTGGGCATCCCGCGCGAACCGATCCGCCTGGTTGGCGATCCCGATGCTCCTGAAGCTATCGGTACGGTCAATCCGCAAATCAATGTCACCGAACCACTGGCAGCCTACGGGCAGAAAATGGCCGGCGAGCTCAATGACATCTGCGGCTATATCTTCATGCAGCAGTCGCCTTCGTGCGGTCTGGAGCGGGTCAAGGTCTATCACGCCAACGGCGCGCCGGTGAACGGCGGCGGCCGTGGCATCTACGCTCAGGCGTTCTGTGCGCAGCACCCTGACCTGCCGGTGGAAGAAGCCGGACGCCTGAACGATCCGGTGTTGCGGGAAAACTTCATCACCCGCGTGCTCGCCTACAGCGCCTGGCAGCAGGTGCTCGAACAAGGCTTGAGCCGCCGCGCACTGACCGAATTCCACTCACGCTACAAATACCTGCTGATGGCACACAACCCTGAGCAATACAAAGCCTTGGGCAAACTGCTGGGCAACATGGCCAAGACCGATCCGGTCGAACTCGGCCCGCGCTATTTCAGCGAGTTGATGAGCGCGTTGAAGAAATGCGCTACCCGCCGCACGCACAGCAACGTGCTGCAACACATCAGCGGCTACCTGAAACAGGCGATCAGCCCGGAAGACAAACAGGAAATGCAGCATGTCATCGGTCAGTACCGCCACGGCATCGTGCCGCTGGTGGTGCCATTGACTCTGCTCAAACACCACTTTCGCCAACACCCGGATCCGTACATTGCGCGGCAGGTTTACTTGCAGCCGCATCCGGAAAACCTCAGCCTGCGAAACGCCATTTGATGAACGACAAACTCGACACCAGCGCCCAGGAAGACCTCGGCGCCGACTTCAAGAAAGCCCTCGACGAGGGCTGGCTGCCGATCCGCGAAGTGGCGCGGCAGACCGGGGTCAACGCCATCACCCTGCGCGCCTGGGAGCGCCGTTACGGGTTGATCGTGCCGCAGCGCACGCCCAAGGGCCATCGCCTGTATTCCAGCGAACATGTGCAACGAATCCTGACCATCCTGACCTGGCTTAATCGAGGCGTGGCTGTCAGTCAGGTCAAACCGTTGCTCGATGCTCCGCAAGCCTTTACCGAGACGGTGGAAAACGACTGGCAACGGCAGCGCCAGTCCTTGCTCGGCGCCGTCATCCAGCTCAATGAGCGCAACCTCGACGACAGCATCAACCAGGCCATGGCCCTGTACCCGCCACGCACCCTGTGCGAGCAATTGCTCCTGCCGCTGCTGGCCGAACTCGAGCAGCGCTGGCAAGGCCAGTTCGGCGCACAGATGGAACGGGTGTTCTTTTATTCCTGGTTACGCAGCAAATTCGGCGCGCGCATCTACCATAACAATCGGCAATTACACGCTGCGCCGTTGCTGCTGATCAATCACTCGGACCTGGCACTGGAACCTCACCTGTGGCTATGCGCGTGGCTGATCAGCAGTGCCGACTGCCCAGTGCAAGTGTTCGACTGGCCGCTACCGGCCGGAGAACTGGCGCTCGCGGTCGATCATCTGCAAGCGCGGGGAGTGCTGCTGTATTCCAGCAAGGCGATGAATCTGGCGCAGCTGCCAAAACTGCTGAATGGCATCGGCACTGCAAAAATGCTCGTCGGACCAACGGTATGCATCCACCAGACCGAGTTGTCCGTAAGAACCCCTGAGATCGCTGATCTGATCCTGGCCGAAGACCCGCTCTCGGCACATCAGGAACTGGTTCAGCGTGGGCTGATTTAATGGAAACCGCCATGCAATTGATCTGGCTGCGCAGCGACTTGCGCCAACATGACAACACCGCCCTCGCGGCCGCCGCAGCGCGCGGTCCGACGGTTGCCGTGTATCTGCTGAGCCCGCAGCAATGGCTGGAACATGACGACGCCGCGTGCAAGGTCGACTTCTGGCTGCGCAACCTGCGTGAGCTGAGCAGTCGCCTCGGCGAGCTGAACATCCCGTTGCTGCTGCGCACCGCCAATCATTGGGATCAGGCCCCGGCGGTGCTGCTCGAACTTTGTGTGCAATTGAATATTCAAGCTGTGCACGTCAACGAAGAATATGGCATCCACGAAAGCCAGCGCGACGCCGCGGTGGCGGTGGCCCTGAAGACCAAAGGCATCGCTTTCCACAGCTACCTTGACCAACTGCTGTTCAAGCCCGGCACGGTACTGACCAAAACCGAAACCTACTTTCAGGTGTTCAGCCAGTTCCGCAAGGTCTGCTATGAACGCCTGCACCGCTCGATGCCGGCGCTGGTCAAGACGCCCGGCAAACAGGCAAAGCTGAACATCGACAGCGATCCGGTGCCGGCATCCGTCGCCGGTTTTGCAACGCCGAGCGAGTCTTTGCGCACACTGTGGCCGGCCGGCGAACAGGAAGCCCGGCGCCGTCTCGACACCTTCGCCGACGCGCAGATTGACTACTACCAGAGCGAACGCGACTTCCCGGCCAAACCCGGCACCAGTCAACTTTCCGCGTACCTCGCCGCCGGGGTGATTTCGCCGCGCCAATGCCTGCATGCGGCCTTGCAAAGCAATCAGGGCGAGTTCGACAGCGGCAAGGTCGGCGCGGTGACCTGGATCAACGAGCTGCTGTGGCGCGAGTTCTACAAACACATTCTGGTGGGCTACCCACGGGTTTCGCGCCACCGCGCATTTCGCCCGGAAACCGAAGCCCTGGCCTGGCGTGATGCGCCGGATGATCTGGCGGCCTGGCAAGAGGCGCGCACCGGTTTGCCGATCATCGATGCGGCCATGCGCCAACTGCTGGAAATCGGCTGGATGCACAACCGTCTGCGGATGATTGTGGCGATGTTCCTGACCAAGAATCTGCTGATCGACTGGCGTGAAGGCGAGCGCTTTTTCATGCGCCACCTGATCGACGGCGATCTGGCGGCGAACAACGGTGGCTGGCAATGGAGTTCTTCGACCGGCACCGATTCGGCGCCGTACTTCCGCATCTTCAATCCGCTGAGTCAATCGGAAAAATTCGACAGCGAAGGCCTGTTCATCAAGCACTGGCTGCCTGAACTGGCCGGCCTGAACAAGAAGGAAGTACACAACCCGGCCAGCGCCGGCGGACTGTTCGGCGTGGCGGATTATCCGGCGCCGATCGTCAATCTCGGGGCTTCGCGCGAACGCGCGCTGGCGGCGTTCAAGAACCTGCCGTCGCGCTCGTCTATGGAAGAAGTTCATGAGTGAATTCCTGCGCCGCTTCGCCCGCCAGTTCGCCGAGTTGAACAAAGACAACTTGCAACGTCTGGGCGAGCTGTACAGCGATGACATTCACTTCACCGACCCGCTGCATGAAGTGCAGGGGCTGGTGCAACTGCGCCATTACTTCAGCGAGCTGTACGCCAACGTCAGCGAGCTGCGCTTCGATTTCCACGGCTTCGACCAGATCGCTGACGGTGAAGGTTACCTGCGCTGGGTCATGAGTTACCGCCACCCGCGTCTGGCCGGTGGTCAATTGATTCGCGTCGCCGGGTGTTCGCACCTGCTGTGGCGGGACAAGGTTTATCGCCACCGGGATTATTTCGATGCCGGGGCCATGCTGTATGAACATTTACCCGTATTGGGCCGGGTGATCGCCTGGTTGAAAAGGAGAATGGGATGAGTCGTACACCTCCACGGCGTTATTGGCTGACCGGTGCCAGCAGTGGCATCGGCGCAGCACTGGCTGAAGACATTCTGAAAAGCGGCGCGCATCTGGCTGTAAGCTCGCGTCAGGTGGCACCGCTCAAAGTGCTGTCGCAACGCTACCCGGGGCAAGTGCTGGTGGTGGCCGGCGACCTGACCAACAGTCAGACCGTGCGCGAAATCGGCCAGCAGATCGAACAGGCCTGGGGCTCGCTGGACAGCGTGATTCTCAATGCCGGCACCTGCGAGTACGTCGATGCGCGACAGTTCGATGCCTCGATCATCGAACACGTGGTGCGCACCAACCTGCTCGCCAGCAGCTACTGCATCGAAGCAGCCCTGCCGTTGCTGCGCAAAGGCACCGCGCCGCATCTGATCGGCATGGCCAGTTCCGTGACCTACCTGCCGCTGCCCCGAGCCGAAGCCTACGGCGCGTCGAAAGCAGGGCTGCGCTATCTGTTCGAATCGCTGCGGATCGACCTGGCCGTCGAGGGCATCGATGTCACCATCATCAGCCCGGGTTTTGTCGAAACCCCGCTGACCGCCAAGAACGACTTCCCGATGCCGTTGAGCTGGCCTGTGGATAAAGCGGCGCGGCACATCTTCGCCAAGCTCAAGGATCGTCCGCTGGAGATCGCCTTTCCGGCACTGTTCATGGCGGCGCTGTGGCCACTGTCGAAGCTGCCGGCGCGCCTGCAACTGGCGATCGGCAAGCGCATGGTGCGCAGCAACCCACCGCTGCGGGACCCGATATGAAGATTGCCATTGTCGGCAGCGGAATCGCCGGCCTGACCTGCGCCCACCTGCTCAATCGCCGACACGACATCATGGTGTTCGAGGCCAGCGACTGGGTCGGCGGTCACACGCATACCGTGCAGGTGACCGTCGATGGCCGCGAATACGCCGTGGACACTGGGTTCATCGTGTTCAACGACTGGACCTATCCGAACTTCATTCGATTGCTTGGCCAGATCGGCGTGTCGTTCAAACCGACGGAAATGAGCTTCTCGGTCACCGACCCGGACACCGGTCTGGAATACAACGGCAACAACCTCAACAGCCTCTTCGCCCAGCGCAGCAACCTGCTGTCCCCGGGATTCTGGGGCATGTTGCGCGACATTCTGCGTTTCAATAAAGAAGCCCAGCGCGACCTCGCCGAACAACGCATTGCCGCCGATACCACGCTCGACGATTACCTCAAGGCTGGCGGTTATGGCGAACGTTTCATCCTGCATTACATCGTGCCGATGGGCTCGGCGATCTGGTCGATGCCGATGGCCGAGATGCTCAATTTCCCGCTGCAATTCTTTGTGCGCTTCTTCAAGAATCATGGCCTGCTGTCAGTCAGTGATCGCCCGCAATGGCAGGTGATCGAGGGCGGCTCCAGTGCCTATGTCGCGCCACTGACCGCAGCGTTCCAGGACAAGATCCGCCTCAGTTGCCCGGTGACGCGCATCGATCGCGATGAACACGGCGTGGTTATCCACAGCCCGGCCGGCATCGAGCGTTTCGACAAAGTCGTGCTTGCCTGCCACAGCGACCAGGCTCTGCAATTGCTTGGCACGCCAAGCCAGGCGGAACGCTCGATCCTCGGCGCCCTGCCCTATGCCGATAACGAAGTTGTGCTGCATACCGATACCCGTCTGCTGCCGACCCGCAAACTGGCGTGGGCCAGCTGGAATTATCGCTTGAGCGGCGCCGGCCATACCCACGCGGCCGTCACTTACGACATGAACATCCTGCAGGGTATTCAGAGCGACACCACGTTCTGCGTCAGCCTCAATCAGAGCGCCGGGATCAGCCCGTTCAAGGTGCTCGCCAAATACACCTACGCCCACCCGCAATTCAGCCTCGCGGCGGTAGCGGCGCAAAACCGCTGGGCCGAACTCGACGGTCAGCAGCACACCCATTATTGCGGCGCCTACTGGGCCAACGGCTTTCATGAGGACGGCGTGGTCAGCGCGTTGCGCGTGGCCGCCGCGTTCGGGGAAAGCTTATGAACAGCGCCCTGTACAGCGGCTGGATTGGCCATCGGCGCTTTTCGCCCAGACGCCACGAATTCCGTTACCGGATCGGTCTGTTGTACCTCGATCTGGCGGAACAGGACGCCGTGTTCGAACTGTCGCCGTTTGCCAGTCGCAGCCGCTTAGCAGCGTTTTCGTTTCGCGAAACCGACTACCTGAAAACCTTCACCGGCAGCGGCATGCGCCTGATCGATGCGGTGCGCCAGCAAGTCGGCGTCGCCATCGGCCATCAACCGCAGGGTTCGATCTGCCTGCTGACCCAACCGCGCAGTTGGGGTCTGGCGTTCAATCCGGTGAGTTTCTTTTATTGCCACGAGGCCGACGGGCAACTGGCGGCGATTCTCTGCGAAGTCACCAACACGCCGTGGTGCGAGCGTTATCACTACGTGCTGCCGGCCCGCACACCGACCGACCTGCAAGACTTTCACCAGCACTTCGCCGTGGCCAAGGCCTTTCATGTCTCGCCGTTTTTGCCGCGTGACCTCGAGTACCGCATGAGCTTCAGCCCGGCTGCGCAAAATCTCGGCGTGCACATGGCCGACTGGCAGGGTGAGCACAAGCTGTTCGACGCCACGCTCAATCTGCAGCGCGAACCCCTCGACCGCCACAGCCTGCACCGCTACTTGCGACGTTTTCCGTGGATGACCGCGAAAACCTGTCTGGCGATTTACTGGCAAGCCGTGCGCCTGTTGCTCAAGCGTGCTCCGATTTTTGCTCATCAGGCTGCCGACGGCAGCTTTCAGATCGCCACTGTGCCTCCCAAGGAGCACCACCATGAAATCCTCTAGCCTGTCGGTCAGTCGCTTCAGCACCAACGGTTTGACCGGTTCGCTGCTGCGTCGCGGCGTTTTGCGGCAACTCAGTCAGCTCAAACACGGGCAATTGCTGGTGGTCGAGGATGGCGAACGCCTGATGTTCGGCACACCGGGCAGCCACCTGCTCGGCGAAATCCATGTGCAGGATGCAGCGGTGTGGGGCATGGTCGCCGGCAACGGATCGATTGGTGCCGGCGAAGCGTTTATCCACGGTTACTGGAGTTCACCGGACCTGACGGCGGTCGTGCGCGTGTTCGTCAGCAACCTCGACGTGCTCGACGCCATGGAGCGCGGTCTGGCCCGCCTCAGCCGGCCGCTGGTGCAAGGCCTGCACTGGCTCAACCGCAACACGCGCAAGGGGTCGCAGAAAAACATCGCGGCGCACTATGACCTCGGCAACGACCTGTTCGAACAGTTTCTCGACCCGACCATGATGTATTCGGCGGCGCAGTTCCTCAGCCCCGACGACAGCCTGGAACAGGCTCAGTTGAACAAGCTGGAACGGATCTGCCAGAAGCTCGCGCTCAAACCCGAAGATCACCTGCTGGAGATCGGCACCGGTTGGGGCAGCATGGCGCTGTACGCCGCGCAGCAATACGGCTGCCGTGTCACCACCACGACGCTGTCGAAAGAGCAGTACGCGTTTACCGCCAGGCGCATTGAAGCACTGGGGTTGCAGGATCGGGTAACGCTGCTGCTCACCGACTACCGCGACCTCACCGGCGAATACGACAAACTGGTGTCGATCGAGATGATCGAAGCGGTCGGTCACCGCTTCCTGCCCACCTATTTCAAGCAATGCGCGCACCTGCTCAAGAGCAACGGCCTGATGCTGTTGCAGGCGATCACCATCCGCGAGCAGCGCTACGAGCAGGCCAAGCGCGGCGTCGACTTCATCCAGCGCTACATCTTCCCCGGCGGCGCCCTGCCCTGCGTGCAGAAGATGCTCGAAGTGGTCAGCCGCGAGACCGATATGAACCTGCTGCACATGGAAGATTTCGGCCTGCACTACGCCCGCACCCTGCGCCTGTGGCACGAAAACTTTCGCCGCGCCCATGGCCGTTTGAGCGAGTTGGGTTACGACGATTACTTCCTGCGACTGTGGGAGTTTTACCTGTGCTACTGCGAGGGCGGGTTTCTGGAGCGCACCATCGGCACCGCGCAACTGCTGCTGGCCAAACCGGCCGCGATGCCGGCGCCGTTGCTCGGACGCTTCGATGCTTGAGCGGCTTACCAATGCCGTGCTGTTCCAGGTCGGCTGGCTGGCCTGTGTCATCGGCGGCGACAGTCTGTGGCTGCTGCTGGCGCTGGCGGTGTTGGTGATTCATCTGGGCTGGATCAGCAGTTGGGCGGCGGAAGGCCGTTTGATCCTCAGCGTGGTGCTTGTCGGTACAGCCGTAGACAGTCTGTTGCGCGCTGCCGGCGTGTTCGAATTTCAGGATCTGTCGCCACTGATTCCGCTGTGGCTGATGCTGCTCTGGGCCTTGCTCGCGACCACGTTGCGTCACTGTCTGCAATGGAGCGCCCGCCCGTGGTGGCTGGCCAGCGGACTCGGTGCAGTGGGCGGCGCCGTGTCCTATTACGGCGGCGGACAGCTGGCCGGCGTGCAATTTCCTTACGGTGAAGTGCCGACCCTGATCGGCATCGGCCTGCTGTGGGCGCTGCTGTTTCCGCTGCTGCATGCCATGGCTCGGCGGCTGGCCCACTGAGCGTCTGTCAGGCCTTTCACACAGCAACCGGCGGCTGCCTTACACTGCGCAGCATGAAAACCATTCCCCACCAGCAAATCACCGAGCCAGCGGTCACCTGTTCGACCTGCGCAGCGTGCTGTTGCCAGCTCGAAGTGATGCTGATCACCGACACCGGCGTGCCCGAACGCTTTATCGATACTGATGAGTGGGGTGGTGAAGTGATGCTGCGTCTGGACGACGGCTGGTGCGCGGCGCTGGATCGCGACAGCATGATGTGCACGATCTATGAGAAACGCCCGCTGATCTGTCGCGAATTCGAGATGGGTGCACCGGAGTGCATTGAAGAACGCAAAGGCATTGCCACTGCTTACCGTTGATTTCAACAGCAGCTCAAAACCAATGTGGGAGCGGGCTTGCTCGCGAATGCGGTGTGTCAGTCAATTGTGTTGTCGACTGACACACCGCATTCG
>NZ_JASCPO010000176.1:0-12384 GCF_029960145.1 Pseudomonas sp. PS01299
GGCTTGCTCGCGAATGCGGAGTGTCGTTCAACATCAATATTGCTGACCCACCGTATTCGCGAGCAAGCCCGCTCCCACAGGGCACCAACTGCGTGATGAGAGCAAAGGGGTGTCTAGTCTTGAAACGGTTTAAACCTATTTCAGGACTAGGCACCTGGTTCTCCTTTCCCGCCCTTTCCTACGAAACAGAAGTAGGGAAATTTATAAAAAACTTACCATCCGAAACTGCGAACCCCTTATTCCCTGGCTCCTTATGAAACCTAAACTCTCCTTTAACAACTCCAGAGCTATTTTTTTCCAGCACGAATAATCCAGATTGAGGCTTCCATGCAGGGGCATATCGCGCGTCGCATACAAAATCAATTACATTGGGGAAGTCGGGATAATAGTGATATGTACCCGGAATAAGATCCTTGGAGAATAAAAACCAAATATCTTCTGAACGATGTTCAGTATGGCTACTTGCATGCACATAAACGTTGTCAGAGTAATCTCCATAAAGATGGGTAGATTTATACTCAGCTTTATCTTCGCCACTTTCGCCATCCTTGCCATACAAGATACAGCTGACCTCGCCACTGAGCTCATGCTTTTTAAATTTTTCACGGACATCAATGCTTGACATATCAATCTCTCCATTACATAGAAGAAACAAAATCAGTAAAGGGAGGGATAAATATATTTATCGTTACTTCCTTTCTGATTGCATTGAGACGATAGGCTGCAATGAATTTTAAATCACCTGTCAGAAATGACAGCTCTTTATACGTTTTCGAAATAAGCAAAACAATTTATGCAATCGTTAACGAAATTTATTTTTCTCTCAAAAATAACTATGCATTCGCCCACATCTCGTGCGGGGAAAATGTCACACATATCGGGCTTATCGAGAGAAAATTTAAAAATCTTTTTTAACGACATTTTTAGCCGCCAGCCGTTAACTTGTTCACAATGAAAAACTCACACAAAAAAACCCGCCACTCGGCGGGTTTTTCATTTACGCGATCAAACGCCCAGGCTTAGTTCACCTTGGCGTTCAACTCACCCTTCAGATAACGCTGGAACATCGCTTCCAACGAGATCGGCTTGATCTTCGAAGCATTACCAGCGGTACCGAACGCTTCATAACGAGCGATACACACATCACGCATCGCCGTCACGGTCGCGCCGAAGAATTTACGTGGGTCGAATTCGCTCGGGTTGGTGGCCATCAGGCGACGCATGGCGCCGGTGGATGCCAGGCGCAGGTCGGTATCGATGTTGACCTTGCGTACGCCGTACTTGATGCCTTCGACGATTTCTTCAACCGGTACGCCGTAGGTTTCTTTGATGTCGCCGCCGTACTGGTTGATGATCGCCAGCCACTCTTGCGGAACCGAGGAAGAACCGTGCATCACCAGGTGGGTGTTCGGGATGCGCTTGTGGATTTCCTTGATGCGGTCGATCGCCAGCACGTCGCCGGTAGGTGGCTTGGTGAACTTGTAGGCGCCGTGGCTGGTGCCGATGGCGATGGCCAGGGCATCGACCTGGGTCTTCTTGACGAAGTCAGCGGCTTCTTCCGGGTCGGTCAGCATCTGGCTGTGATCCAGAACGCCTTCAGCGCCGATGCCGTCTTCTTCACCGGCCATGCCGGTTTCCAGCGAACCCAGGCAGCCCAGCTCGCCTTCTACCGAAACGCCGCAGGCGTGAGCCATGGCGACGGTTTGTTGGGTAACGCGGACGTTGTATTCGTAGTCGGTCGGGGTCTTGCCGTCTTCGCCCAGGGAGCCGTCCATCATCACCGAGCTGAAGCCCAGTTGAATGGAGCGCTGGCAGACGTCAGGGCTGGTGCCGTGGTCCTGGTGCATGCACACCGGGATGTGCGGGAATTCTTCGATCGCGGCCAGGATCAGGTGACGCAGGAACGGCGCGCCGGCGTATTTGCGAGCGCCGGCCGAAGCCTGGACGATCACCGGGGAGTCAGTCTTGTCAGCGGCTTCCATGATGGCGCGCATCTGCTCAAGGTTGTTGACGTTGAAAGCTGGAACGCCGTAGCCGAACTCGGCTGCGTGGTCCAGCATCTGGCGCATGCTGATAAGTGCCATTGTGTGTGTCTCTCCCGGTTGAGGGTCGTTAATCGTGCCAGCCTGCCGGAGCGGCGGCGGCTATTCAAGTGATTGCAGATCGGGGGTCGAAGCCCGGTCTGGTGATTCGGTGTTACCAAAATCTTGTGAACAACAGAGACCCCCTGTGGGAGCGAGCTTGCTCGCGAATGCGGATTAACATTCAACATTGATGCAAGCTGATCCACCGCCTTCGCGAGCAAGCCCGCTCCCACATTTTGGATCTATGTGAATCAATTCAATCGTCTTACTCGGCCTTGCAGCCGCGGCCAATCAGGTCATTGGTGGCGACCCAGTACACCAGGCCTTCGTCACCCTTGACGTGAAACGCCAGCATGCCGTCGCTGTACAACACGCCCGAGGCGCCCGGCTCTTCTTTCAGGCGATAGACCTGATCACCGCCACCCAGCCGAACATCGACTTCCTTCTGGCCGGCATTGGCGTAGCGCCATAGCACTTTGGCCTGGCTGTCGCAGGTCCAGGTGGTCCAGCTGTCCGCAGGTGCGGACGACTGAAACAGGTTCAACTGCGCGCAACCGCCCAACAATGCCAACGCCGCAATGGCGATCAAGCCTTTCATCCGTGTTCCTCGACTGACAGCCAACGCCGCCAGCCCTGAGTTAAAGAGTCAGACCGGTCAAGGACAACCATGTTCCTTGGCCGGGGTTTGCGTCTCGTATTTGTCCAGACCGTCCGGCCCCGAGCGCTTGTTCAGCACCGGGTTGGTTTCGGCCTGCCAGTCGGCCTGATAGCAGCCTTTCTGTGCCGCATCCGGCGCAGGTGTCGCCTCGGCCTTCGGGTTACTCCCGCAGGCCGCCAGCGTACCGGTCAGCAACAACAGCGCTAACGACTTGACCATCTGAACACTCCTTTGCCTGGCCAAACGGGCGGCCTCAGGCCTTGGCCCGACTTTCCAGGACTTCAACGGCTGGCAGCACCTTGCCTTCGACGAATTCGAGGAACGCGCCACCACCGGTGGAAATGTAGGAGATTTGCTCGGCCACGCCATATTTATCGATGGCCGCCAGGGTGTCGCCACCGCCGGCGATGGAGAACGCGGCGCTGTCGGCGATGGCTTGGGCCAGCACTTTGGTGCCGTTGCCGAACTGGTCGAATTCGAACACGCCGACCGGGCCGTTCCACAGAATGGTTTTCGACGATTTCAGCAGTTCGGCGAAGTTGGCCGCGGTTTGCGGGCCGATGTCCAGAATCATGTCGTCAGCGGCAACGTCAGCAATCAGCTTGACGGTGGCTTCGGCGCTTTCAGCGAATTCCTTGGCAACCACCACGTCCACCGGCAGCGGCACACTGACCTTGGCGGCGATGGCACGCGCGGTGTCCAGCAGGTCCGGCTCGTACAGCGACTTGCCGACCGGGTGACCGGCGGCAGCCAGGAAAGTGTTGGCGATGCCGCCACCGACGATCAGCTGATCGCAGATCTGGCTCAGACTGTTGAGTACGTCGAGTTTGGTCGACACCTTGGAGCCGGCAACGATCGCAGCCATTGGCTTGGCCGGTGCGCCCAGCGCCTTGCCCAGTGCGTCCAGCTCAGCGGCCAGCAGCGGGCCAGCAGCCGCGACTTTGGCGAACTTGGCAACACCATGCGTCGAACCTTCGGCACGGTGCGCGGTGCCGAAAGCGTCCATCACGAACACGTCGCACAGGGCGGCGTATTGCTGGGCCAGCTCGTCAGCGTTCTTTTTCTCGCCCTTGTTGAAGCGCACGTTTTCGAACAGCACGATGTCGCCGGCCTTGACGTCAACGCCGCCCAGGTAATCGGCCACCAGCGGCACGTCGCGGCCCAGGGCCTTGCTCAGGTAGTCAGCGACTGGCTTGAGGCTGTTCTCGGCGGAGAACTCGCCTTCGGTCGGACGGCCCAGGTGTGAGCACACCATCACCGCCGCACCTTTTTCCAGGGCCAGCTTGATGGTCGGCAGCGAAGCCAGGATACGCGCATCGCTGGTGACAACACCGTCCTTGACTGGGACGTTGAGGTCTTCGCGGATCAATACGCGCTTACCTTGCAGATCGAGGTCGGACATCTTCAACACGGTCATGGGTCGCACTTCCTGAGTAGCTGTTCTTAGAGAGCAGGTTTTTTTGAAATCGCTGTTTGCAGATAGTGATCTGCAACGTCCAGCATTCGGTTGGCAAAACCCCATTCGTTGTCGAACCAGGCCAGGATGTTCACCAGCTTCGGGCCGGAAACACGGGTCTGACTGGCATCGACGATGGCCGAATGTGGGTCATGGTTGAAATCACAGCTGGCGTGCGGCAACTCGGTGTAGGCCAGCAGCCCCTTGAGCGGGCCGTTGGTGGCGGCTTCGCGCAGGATCCGGTTGACCTCGTTGGCATCGGTCGCGGTGGCGGTCTGCATCGTGATGTCGAGGCAGGACACGTTGACCGTCGGCACGCGTACGGCTTTGGCCTGAATTCGCCCGGCAAGTTCCGGCAGCAGGCGCTCGATGCCACGCGCCAGACCAGTGGACACCGGGATCACCGACTGGAACGCCGAACGGGTGCGGCGCAGGTCTTCGTGGTGATAGGCGTCGATCACCGGCTGATCGTTCATCGCCGAGTGAATCGTGGTGATCGACACGTAATCCAGGCCGATCGCCTTGTCCAGCAGACGCAACAGCGGCACGCCGCAGTTGGTGGTGCAGGAGGCGTTGGACACCAGCAGTTCATCGCCAGTCAGGCAATCCTGATTGACGCCGAAGACGATGGTGGCGTCGACATCCGCCTCGCTGGCCATCGGCTGTGAAAACAGCACGCGTGGCGCGCCGGCGTCGAGAAAACGCTGGCCATCTTCGCGGGTGTGGTAGGCACCGGAACACTCCAGCACCAGGTCGACGCCCAGCGCCGCCCAGTCGATGCCTTCGGGGGTGGCACTGCGCAGGACCTTCACGCAGTCGCCATTAATATGCAGACAATCGCCTTCTACTCGCACTTCGCCGGGAAAGCGGCCGTGGGTGGAGTCGAAACGTGTCAGGTATTCGATGCTGGCCATGTCCGCCAGATCGTTGATCGCGACAATTTCAAACCCGGCCTTCTCGCCACGCTCGAACAACGCACGCAAGACGCAACGACCAATCCGGCCGTAGCCGTTGAGTGCAACTTTGTAGGGACGCGGTTGAGGCATGGGGTTCTCGATTACCGTTTGATTCCGTTATTGCAGTGTTGTCTGAACCACCGATTTCGCGAGCAAGCCCGCTCCCACATTGGATCAGGGTTGTGAACACTGTGTGTGTCACACAACAAATCCCCCTGTGGGAGCGGGCTTGCTCGCGAAGGCTTCAGTCCAGACGACGCAACTTCTGGATCAGTCTTCCAGCAGCTCTTCAGCCTGACCCAGGATGTTTTCCAGGGTGAAGCCGAACTCTTCGAACAGTGCCGAAGCCGGAGCCGATTCGCCGTAGGTGGTCATGCCGATCACGCGACCTTCCAAACCCACATACTTGAACCAGAAGTCGGCGTGAGCCGCTTCGATCGCAATACGTGCGCTGACCTGCAACGGCAGAACCGATTGCTTGTAGCCGGCGTCCTGCGCATCGAACACGCTGGTGCACGGCATGGAAACCACGCGCACCTTGCGGCCTTGCCCGGTCAGTTTGTCGTAGGCCTGAACGGCCAGACCGACTTCCGAACCGGTGGCGATCAGGATCAGCTCAGGCTCGCCTGCGCAGTCCTTCAACACGTAACCACCGCGGCTGATGTCGGCGATCTGACCGGCATCGCGTTCCTGGTGCTGCAGGTTCTGACGCGAGAAGATCAGCGCCGATGGGCCGTCCTTACGCTCCAGCGCGTTTTTCCAGGCCACTGCCGATTCAACGGCATCGGCTGGACGCCAGGTGTCGAGGTTCGGTGTGGTCCGCAGGCTGGTCAGTTGCTCGATCGGCTGGTGCGTCGGGCCGTCTTCGCCCAGACCGATGGAGTCGTGGGTGTAGACGTGGATCACACGCTTCTTCATCAGCGCCGACATGCGTACCGCGTTGCGCGCATATTCCATGAACATCAGGAAGGTCGCGCCGTAAGGCACCAGGCCACCGTGCAGGGACACGCCGTTCATGATCGCGGTCATGCCGAATTCGCGCACGCCGTAGTACATGTAGTTGCCGCTGGCGTCTTCAGCGCTGACGCCTTTGCAACCTTTCCACAGGGTCAGGTTGGAACCGGCCAGGTCAGCTGAACCGCCGAGCAGTTCCGGCAGCAGCGGGCCGAACGCGTTCAGGGTGTTCTGGCTGGCTTTACGGCTGGCGATGGTTTCGCCTTTGGCCGCCACTTCAGCGATGTAGGCCGAGGCTTTTTCCGCGAAGTCCGCCGGCAGTTCGCCGCTCAGACGACGGATCAGCTCGTTGGCTTCGGTCGGGAACGCCGCGGAGTAGGCAGCGAAACGCTGATCCCACTCGGCTTCGGCGGCGCGACCTTTTTCCTTGGCATCCCACTCGGCATAGATGTCGGCCGGGATTTCGAACGGGCCGTAGTTCCAGTTCAGCGCCTGACGGGTCAGGGCGATTTCCGCGTCACCCAGTGGGGCGCCGTGGCAATCTTCCTTACCCTGCTTGTTCGGCGAACCGAAACCGATGGTGGTCTTGCAGCAGATCAGGGTCGGCAGCGGGCTCTTGCGCGCGGTTTCGATGGCGGTCTTGATCTCTTCCGGATCGTGACCGTCGACGTTGCGGATCACCTGCCAGTTGTAGGATTCGAAACGCTTCGGGGTGTCATCGGTGAACCAGCCTTCGACTTCACCGTCGATGGAGATGCCGTTGTCATCGTAGAAGGCGATCAGCTTGCCCAGGCCCAGCGTACCGGCCAGGGAAGCGACTTCGTGGGAAATGCCTTCCATCATGCAGCCATCACCGAGGAACACGTAGGTGTGGTGATCAACGATGTTGTGGCCAGGACGGTTGAACTGCGCACCCAGAACCTTTTCAGCCAGGGCGAAGCCGACGGCGTTGGCCAGACCCTGACCCAGCGGGCCGGTGGTGGTCTCGACGCCCGGGGTGTAACCGAATTCCGGGTGACCCGGGGTGCGGCTGTGCAGTTGACGGAACTGCTTGAGGTCGTCGATCGACAGGTCGTAACCGGTCAGGTGCAGCAGCGAGTAGATCAACATCGAGCCGTGGCCGTTGGACAGCACGAAGCGGTCACGGTCGGCGAACGACGGGTTGCTCGGGTTGTGCTTGAGGTAGTCGCGCCAAAGTACTTCGGCGATATCTGCCATACCCATAGGGGCACCGGGATGGCCGCTGTTGGCTTTTTGCACGGCATCCATGCTGAGGGCACGAATGGCGTTGGCACGCTCACGACGGCTAGGCATCGCTGATCTCCTGGGTGTGAATAGATTGAAACGGAAAAAAGGAGGGCATTTTCCCTCACCGGAGCGCCTCGGGGCAATGACAGATAGTCATCCGAGGGCGTTTTTCCCGTGCTGGACGGCGGTTTCGTCTGGTGAAACCTTTCCGCTGTTCGTTTGTAGAGTTAACCAGCCAGTGTGAAGTGCCATCTATCGAGCAATATCAAAACTTTTTGATATTGCCCTTGCAGCGATTTCCCACCGTCACTAGACTGCTGCCCCATGAACTTACGCGTGCCTTCCATTCGCCATGACGATTGCGACGAGCTGGCGGCCCTGTGCAAGGCCGGTGGCGATCCGCTGCGTCTGAATGTATTGCGCGCGCTGGCCAACGACTCGTTCGGCGTACTGGAGCTGGCGCAGATTTTCGGTATCGGTCAGTCCGGCATGAGCCACCACCTAAAAGTGCTGGCCCAGGCCGATCTGGTGGCGACACGCCGTGAAGGTAACGCGATTTTCTATCGCCGCGCCCTGCCCCACACCGAATTGCTGGGCGGCAAGTTGCACGCCGCATTGTTAGAAGAAGTCGACAATCTGGCGCTGCCGGACGATGTGCAGGCACGCATCACGCAAGTCCATGGCCAACGTGAAGCGGCCAGCCAGGACTTTTTCGCCCGGGTCGCGGAGAAATTCCGCGCCCAGCAAGACTTGATCGCAGGCCTGCCGCAGTACCGTGACAGTGTGCTGGCCCTGCTCGACAAACTGAACTTCAATGGTGCTGCCACGGCCATTGAAGTCGGCCCCGGCGATGGTGCTTTCCTGCCGGAACTGGCCCGCCGCTTTGGCACTGTAACCGCGCTGGACAACAGCCCGGCGATGCTCGAACTGGCGCGTCAGGTATGTGAACGTGAACGGCTGGCTAACGTCAGCCTGCAATTGGCCGATGCATTGAATGGCACCAGCCTTCAGGCCGATTGCGTGGTACTGAACATGGTGTTGCACCATTTCGCCGCGCCGGCCGAAGCGCTCAAGCACATGGCCGGCCTGCTGCAACCGGGCGGTAGCCTGCTCGTGACAGAGTTATGTAGCCACAACCAGAGTTGGGCCAGGGAGGCCTGCGGTGATCTGTGGTTGGGGTTTGAACAGGACGATTTGGCCCGTTGGGCCACCGCTGCGGGACTCGTTCCCGGGGACAGCCTCTATGTAGGCTTACGTAATGGTTTCCAGATCCAGGTTCGCCACTTTCAGCGACCGGCTGGCGACACTCACCATCGGTAAATTCAGGAAAACATCGAGATGAGCGAATACTCCCTCTTCACCTCCGAGTCCGTGTCTGAAGGACATCCGGACAAAATCGCCGACCAGATTTCCGATGCGGTGCTGGACGCCATTATCGCCCAGGACAAACACGCACGCGTTGCCGTGGAAACCCTGGTCAAGACTGGCGTTGCCATCGTGGCCGGTGAAGTGACCACCAGCGCCTGGGTTGACCTGGAGCAGATCGTTCGTGACGTGATCTGCGACATCGGCTACACCAGTTCCGAAGTCGGCTTCGACGGCGCGACCTGCGGCGTGATGAACATCATCGGCAAGCAGTCCCCTGACATCAACCAGGGTGTTGACCGTGCCAAGCCTGAAGATCAGGGCGCCGGCGACCAGGGCCTGATGTTCGGCTACGCCAGCAACGAAACCGACGTGCTGATGCCAGCGCCGATCACCTTCTCGCACCAGCTGGTGCAGCGCCAGGCCGAAGCCCGCAAATCGGGTCTGCTGCCGTGGCTGCGTCCGGACGCCAAGTCGCAAGTGACGTGCCGTTACGAAGGCGGCAAGGTGGTCGGTATCGACGCCGTTGTTCTGTCGACCCAGCACAACCCTGAAGTGTCGTACAAAGACCTGCGCGAAGGCGTGATGGAGCTGATCGTCAAGCACGTGCTGCCTGCCGAACTGCTGAGCAAAGACACCCAGTTCCACATCAACCCGACCGGCCAGTTCATCATTGGCGGCCCGGTAGGTGACTGCGGTCTGACCGGTCGCAAGATCATCGTCGACAGCTACGGCGGCATGGCCCGTCACGGCGGTGGCGCGTTCTCCGGTAAAGATCCATCGAAGGTTGACCGTTCGGCGGCCTACGCTGGCCGTTATGTTGCCAAGAACATCGTCGCTGCCGGCCTGGCCGAGCGTTGCGAGATTCAGGTGTCCTACGCCATCGGTGTCGCTCAGCCGACTTCGATCTCGCTGAACACCTTCGGTACCGGCAAGATCAGCGATGACAAGATCATCAAACTGGTGCGTGAAGTGTTCGACCTGCGTCCATACGCAATCACCACCATGCTGGATCTGCTGCACCCGATGTACCAGGAAACTGCAGCCTACGGCCACTTCGGTCGTGCTCCGCAGACCAAGACGGTTGGCGAAGACACCTTCTCCACCTTCACCTGGGAAAAAACCGACCGCGCCGACGCTCTGCGTTCTGCCGCTGGTCTGTAAGCCCTCCCGGCTGCACAAAAAGCCTCGCACGGTTCGCGCCGTGCGGGGCTTTTTCATGCCTGGAATCCCCTTCCAACATCTATAAAGAACCCTGTGGGAGCGGGCTTGCCCGAGAAGAGGCCGGCCCATGCGCCCCCTGTATGGGCACGGAAACACGATGCAAAACACCCACCCGGTGCCTCTCTGAATCCTCGCCTAGCCTTAAAGCATTCCCCCTGAGCAAGGACGCTCAAAATGCTTGCCACGCTGCGCCTGTTTTCAGTTCTTTTGCTGAGTTTCACCCCTCTGATCGCCCATGCAGCCTGCCCAGACTGGCCATTCGGCAAAGCGCAAGTTGAAATCTCGGCTCTGCAACAGCAGATCGACCAATGGGACGACGCCTACCACCGCGAAGGCCGCTCGCTGATTGCCGACGAACTCTACGATCAATCGCGCGTGCGGCTCATCGAATGGCGCCAGTGCTTCCAGCAGCCCGCAGCGCCCGAACCGTTGCGCAGCGCGTCTGGCTCCGTCGCGCATCCAATCGCCCACACCGGTCTGGACAAGCTTCACCAAGCCGCCGCCGTTCAAGCATGGTTAAAGGATCGGCAGGATGTCTGGGTACAACCCAAGGTCGATGGTGTAGCGGTCACGCTGATTTACCGTCGCGGCCTGTTGCAGCAGGCGATCAGTCGCGGCGACGGGATCAGCGGTCAGGACTGGACAGCGTCGGCGCAAAAGATCGCTGCCATTCCGCAACAACTGACCCAACCGCTGGACCTGCTGGTGCAGGGCGAGCTCTATTGGCGCCTGAATCAGCATGTGCAAGCCAGCGCCGGCAGCGTCAACGCCCGCGCCACCGTTGCCGGGCTGATGAGCCGTAAAACCTTGAGCGCAGAACAGGCGTCCGGGATCGGTCTGTTCGTCTGGGACTGGCCGCAGGGCCCGGCGAATCTGCCTGAAAGAATATCGACGCTAGCGACGCTGGGCTTCGCCACGACAGCGCCATTCAGTCAGGTCATCGCCAACCTTGCCGACGCGCAAAAATGGCGCGAGCACTGGTATCGATCGCCCCTGCCCTTCGCCACCGACGGCATTGTCTTGCGCCAGAGCCAGCGCCCACCGGCTGAGCGCTGGCAGGCGAGCGCGCCCTACTGGGCTATCGCCTGGAAATACCCGTTTGCCCGAGCGCTGGCCGAAGTGCGCAAAGTGAATTTCAAAGTCGGCCGCAGCGGACGCATCACGCCAGTATTGGAGTTGTCGCCGGTGATGCTCGATGACCGCGAGATCAGACGCGTCAGTGCCGGTTCACTCAAGCGCTGGCAGGCGCTGGATATCCGCCCCGGCGATCAAGTGGCAATCAGCCTGGCCGGGTTGACGATTCCACGACTCGACAGTGTGGTGTTGCGTACCTCCGAACGGGCCGCCCTCGACATTCCCGACACGCGCGACTTCCACGCCTTGAGCTGCTGGCAACCGACACCCGGTTGCGAAAGCCAGTTTCTCGCGCGCCTGACCTGGCTCAGTGGCAAGCAGGGGCTGGCGCTGCAGAATGTCGGGCGCGGCACCTGGGAGAAACTTCTGGAAACAGGCCGCCTGAACAACCTGCTGGATTGGTTGACCCTCGACGAGCCAGAGCTTGCTAACATTGCCGGCTTCGGCGAACGCAGCAGCACACGTCTGATCAACAGTTTTCACAGCGCCCGCCAACGGCCGTTCACCCAGTGGCTCAAAGCATTGGGTTTACCGCCGACGGGGCAGGCACAACTGGCCGACTCGTGGCAGGCGCTGGCACAACGCGACACCGAACAATGGCAGGCAGAAGCCGGAATCGGCCCGGGCCGCGCGGCGCAATTGAGCGCATTCTTCCGCGACCCGCAGGTGCTGGCCTTGAGTGACACATTACGCGCCGCCGGAATCGACGGTTTCTGATCACGCAATCCCCGGCAGCCGGGAACCCAAGGGCCGTCAGACGCTCAAACAGCGCAGTGCCCCCGACCCGACTGCCTTTGCACATGGAGCTTTTATGAAATTTCTTGCACCCCTTGCCTTGCTGACTCTCTGTGGTGTTCTGGCCGCGCCTGTGATGGCTGACGAAGATGCACCGGGCCTGACCGGTTGCGCCGCGAAGAAGCAGGGCATCATCAATCAGCTCGAGCAGGCGAAATCCCGGGGCAACACCGATCAGCAGGCCGGTCTGCAAACCGCGCTGGATGAAGTGACGAAGAACTGCACCGATGCCGGCCTGAAGAAAGAACGCGAAAACAAGGTGCTGGAAGCCAAGCACGAAGTGAGCAAGCGTCAGGCGGATCTCGACAAGGCGATGAAGAAAGGCGATCCGGAGAAAATCAACAAGCGCAAGGACAAGCTCGCCGAGTCGCGCAAGGAACTGCAGGATGCGCTGGACCAGATCGACAAGTAACCGTTAATGCGGGGAATTTGATGCCCTCTTCGCGAGCAAGCCCGCTCCCACATTTGATTTGTGAACGACACAGATCCAGTGTGGGAGCGGGCTTGCTC
>NZ_JASCPO010000177.1:0-12297 GCF_029960145.1 Pseudomonas sp. PS01299
GCTCAAATACACCAAAAATCCAATGTGGGAGCGGGCTTGCTCGCGAAAGCAGTGTGTCAGACAACGTCTATGTTGAATGTCAGTCAGCATTCGCGAGCAAGCCCGCTCCCACCATTGTTCTGCGATGTACTCAGATCGCTTTGACGTTGATGATCTCGACGTCAAAGTTCAGCGTCTTGCCGGCCAGCGGGTGGTTGAAGTCAATGGTCACTTGCGCGTCATCGAACTCTTTCACCACACCCGGCAGCTCAGTATTGGCCGCATCATTGAAGATCACCAGCAAACCCGGCGACAACTCCATGTCGACGAACTGCGAACGCGGGATGATCTGCACGTTTTGCGGGTTCGGCTGGCCGAAAGCGTTTTCCGGCTCGACGGTCAGCGTACGCTTGTCGCCGGCCTTGAAGCCGAACAATGCTGCTTCGAAACCCGGCAGCAGGTTGCCGTCGCCGACCTTGAAGGTCGCCGGAGCCTTGTCGAACGTGCTGTCGACCGTGTCGCCGTTCTCCAGGCGCAATGCAAAGTGCAAAGTGACTTCCGTGTTCTGGCCGATGCGTTGCTCAGCCAATACCTGTTCAGTCATGAACGGCTTCTCCGGTTTTCTTACTTTTGAACATGTCCAGTGCCAGCATCACCGCACCGACGGTGATGGCGCTGTCGGCGAAGTTGAACGCCGGGAAGTACCAGCGGTTTTGCCAGTGCACCAGAATGAAGTCGATCACATGGCCCAGGGCAATGCGGTCATACAGATTGCCCAGCGCGCCGCCCAGCACCAGCGCCAAAGCGACAGCCAGCCAGGTATCGTTGCGGCCCAGACGCTTGAGCCAGACCACCAGCACCGCACTGACCACAATCGCGATCAGGGCGAACAGCCAGCGCTGCCAGCCGGAGCTGTCAGCCAGGAAGCTGAAGGCAGCGCCGGTGTTGTAGGCCAGGGTCCAGCTGAAGTAATCGGGAATGATCACGATCTGCTGGAACATTTCGAGCTTGCCTTCGAAGTAGAACTTGCTGGCTTGGTCGATGACCAGAACCAGCAAACTCAACCAGAGCCAGCTCAACCGTCCGAAACGGCCAACGGCGTTAGGCATAGTGACGAACCTCGCCGGCGCCGCTGATGTTGTCGACGCAACGACCGCAGATTTCCGGATGCTCCGGGTTCACGCCAACGTCTTCGCGGCAGTGCCAGCAACGGGCGCATTTCGGGAAGGCCGATTTTACGATCTTCAGTTTCAGGCCGCTGACTTCGGTGGCTACCGCGTCCGCAGGTGCCTGAACGAAAGGTGCCACGCTGGCAGTCGAGGTGATCAATACAAAGCGCAGTTCGTTGCTCAGCTTGGCCAGGTCGGCGCTCAGCGCGTCTTCGGCGAACAGCGTCACTTCGGCCTGCAGGTTGCCACCGACGGCTTTGGCCGCACGCTGGATTTCCATCTCTTTGTTGACCGCTACCTTGATTTCCATGATGCGATCCCAGTACGCGCGACCCAGCTCGAAGCCTTCCGGCAGCTCGGTCAGACCTTCGTACCAGGTGTTGAGCATCACCGATTCGTTGCGCTCGCCCGGCAGGTACTGCCACAGCTCGTCGGCGGTGAACGCGAGGATCGGCGCGATCCAGCGTACCAGCGCTTCGGAGATGTGGAACAGCGCGGTCTGGCACGAGCGACGTGCCTTGCTGTCGGCGCCGGTGGTGTACTGGCGATCCTTGATGATGTCGAGATAGAAACCACCCAGCTCCTGCACGCAGAAGTTGTGGATCTTCGAGTAGACGTTCCAGAAACGGTATTCGCCGTAGTGCTCTTGCAACTCGCGTTGCAGCAGCAGGGTACGATCCACGGCCCAGCGATCCAGTGCGAGCATGTCTTCAGCCGGCAGCAGGTCGGTGGCCGGGTTGAAACCGGTCAGGTTGGAAAGCAGGAAACGCGCGGTGTTACGGATGCGACGATAGGCGTCCGCGCTGCGTTGCAGGATCTGCTCGGACACGGCCATTTCGCCGGAGTAGTCGGTCGACGCGACCCACAGACGCATGATGTCGGCGCCCAGAGTGTCGTTGACTTTCTGCGGCGCGATCACGTTGCCCAGCGACTTGGACATCTTGCGGCCGGACTCGTCGACGGTGAAGCCGTGGGTCAGCAGCTCGCGGTACGGCGCGTGGTTGTCGATGGCGCAACCGGTCAACAGCGACGAGTGGAACCAGCCGCGGTGCTGGTCGGAACCTTCCAGGTACAGGTCGGCGCGCGGGCCGGTTTCGTGACCCATCGGGTGCGAACCGCGCAGCACGTGCCAGTGGGTGGTGCCCGAGTCGAACCACACGTCGAGGGTATCGCTGATCTTGTCGTACAGCGGCGCTTCGTCGCCCAGCAGTTCGGCGGCGTCGAGCTTGAACCAGCCTTCGATGCCTTCGACTTCAACGCGCTTGGCGACTTCTTCCATCAGCTCGACGGTGCGTGGGTGCAGTTCGCCGCTTTCCTTGTTGAGGAAGAACGGGATCGGCACGCCCCAGTTACGCTGACGGGAGATGCACCAGTCCGGACGGTTGGCGATCATCGAGTGCAGGCGCGCCTGGCCCCAGGCCGGAACGAACTTGGTGTCTTCGATGGCTTTGAGCGAGCGCACGCGCAGGGTGTCGCCGCTGACCGGCTCCTTGTCCATGCCGATGAACCACTGCGCGGTAGCGCGGTAGATCAGCGGGGTCTTGTGGCGCCAGCAATGCATGTAGCTGTGTTCGATGACGGTGGTGTGCAGCAGCGCACCGACTTCGGTGAGTTTTTCGACGATGGCCGGGTTGGCCTTCCAGATGAACTGGCCGCCAAAGAACTCCAGCGACGGCACGTACACGCCGTTGCTTTGTACCGGATTGAGGATGTCATCGTTGACCATGCCGTACTTCTTGCAGGTCACGAAGTCGTCCACACCGTAGGCCGGGGCGGAGTGAACCACACCGGTGCCGGCGCCCAGTTCGACGTAGTCGGCCAGATAGACTGGCGACAGGCGGTCGTAGAACGGGTGACGGAAGTTGATCAGTTCCAGCTCTTTACCGGTGGTGGTCGCGATGACCGAGCCTTCAACGCCGTAACGCGACAGGCAGGACTCAACCAGCTCTTCAGCCAGGACCAACAGCTTGTCGCCGATATCAACCAGGGCGTAATTGAATTCAGGGTGAACGTTCAATGCCTGGTTGGCCGGGATGGTCCACGGGGTGGTGGTCCAGATCACGATCGAAGCGGGTTTGCTCAACGACGGCAGACCGAACGCGGCGGCCAGTTTGGCCTCGTCAGCGATCGGGAAAGCCACGTCGATGGTCGAGGACTTCTTGTTCTCGTACTCGACTTCGGCTTCGGCCAGCGCCGAACCGCAGTCGAAGCACCAGTTCACCGGCTTGAGGCCCTTGAACACGAAACCGCCCTTGACGATTTCGGCGAGGGCGCGGATTTCACCGGCCTCGTTCTTGAAGTCCATGGTCTTGTACGGGTTGGCGAAGTCGCCCAGCACGCCGAGACGGATGAACTCGCTCTTCTGCCCTTCGATCTGCTCGGTGGCGTAGGCACGGCACAGCTCGCGGGTCTTGTCCGCGCCCAGGTTCTTGCCGTGGGTCACTTCAACCTTGTGCTCGATCGGCAGGCCGTGGCAGTCCCAGCCCGGAACATACGGCGCGTCGAAACCCGACAGGGTCTTCGAGCGGATGATCATGTCCTTGAGAATCTTGTTCAGCGCATGACCGATGTGGATCGTGCCGTTGGCGTACGGAGGGCCGTCGTGCAGGACGAACTTCGGACGATCCTTGCCAATCTCGCGCAACTTTCCGTACAGGCCAATACTGTCCCAGCGCTGCAGGATCTGCGGTTCGCGCTGTGGCAGGCCGGCCTTCATTGGGAAGGCGGTGTCCGGAAGGTTTAGCGTGGCTTTATAGTCGGTCATTTAAGGCTCTTCATTAGCGATGGGCGCTAGGTGCGGCTAGTGCACGGGCGGCGGCGACATCCGCGTTGATCGCCGTTTTCAGTGCCTCCAGGGAGGCGAAACGCTGCTCTTCACGCAGCTTTTGGTGGAAAACCACCGTCAGACGCCGGTCATACAGATCGCCGGCAAAATCCAGTAGATGAACTTCAAGGTGGGCTTTGCCATCACCTTGGACCGTAGGCCGCACGCCAATATTGGCGACGCCGGGCCAGGTCTTGCCGTCGATGTCCACATCCACCAGGTAAACCCCGGTGAACGGCACGCGACGGCGCTTGAGTTGAATGTTGGCAGTGGGCGTACCCAGTTGCCGGGCCAGTTTCTGACCGTGCAGCACGCGACCGGCGATCCGGTACGGGCGGCCGAGCAGGCGTTCGGCCAAGGCAAAATCGGCGGCGGCCAACGCGTTGCGCACCTGAGTGCTGCTGACGCGAATGCCGTCCAGCTCGACGGTTTGCGCGGCTTCCACGGTAAACCCGTGGACCTGGCCGGCCTGCAGCAGAAAATCGAAATCGCCGAGACGATCGCAGCCAAAGCGGAAATCGTCGCCAACTTCCAGATGCTGCACGCCGAGGCCGTCCACCAGGATGGTATCGACGAACTCACTGGCGCTGAGCTTGCTCAGGCGCTGGTTGAAAGCCAGGCACAACACCCGGTCGACGCCTTCGGCGGCCAGCAGCTGCAGCTTGTCGCGCAAGCGAGCCAGACGCGCCGGAGCGGTCTCCGGGGCAAAGAATTCCCGTGGCTGCGGCTCGAAAATCACCACGCAGCTGGGTACGCCCAACTCGAGCGCACGCTCACGCAGCCGGGCCAGGATAGCCTGGTGACCACGGTGAACACCGTCAAAGTTGCCAATAGTGGCGACGCAGCCCCGATGCTGGGGGCGCAAGTTGTGGAGGCCTCGAACCAGCTGCATAACGCGCTTCTTGCTCATAAAGTGGTCGATTATAACCACACCCGACGGTCGACGACAGGCAACACCGTAACGCAAAGTGATCGAGCCGACAAAACTGCCGGCCCGCGCCCGTTTATAAAGGCTGAAACCTCAGCTCAAAGCCTTGCGATTGAAGTCACGCAGACGGAAACCGAGCAGCAGCAACATACCGAAATACGCCACCACACCAGCAACCACCAGCGCACCCAGTCGCAGAAAGCGCTCCAGCATGTGCCCCTGATCCCAAGCCGGCATGAAATGCATGCCCAGCAGCAATACCGCCGACATCACCGCCACTGCCACCACCAGTTTGAAGCCAAATGTGTACCAGCCTGGTTGCGGCTGATACATCTTTTGCTTGCGCAGTTGATAGAACAACAGCCCGGCATTCAGACAGGCACCGGCACTGATCGCCAGCGCCAGCCCGGCGTGAGCCAGCGGGCCGATCAGCATCAGGTTGAACAGCTGTGTGCACACCAGTGTGAAGATTGCGATTTTTACCGGCGTGCGGATGTTCTGTTGCGCGTAAAAGCCCGGCGCCAGCACTTTGATCACGATAATTCCGAGCAGACCGACAGAATAGGCAATCAGCGCACGCTGGGTCATGGACGCATCAAACGCGCTGAATTGACCGTACTGGAACAATGAGACGGTCAGTGGCTCGGCGAGAATTCCCAGAGCCAGTGCACACGGCAACACCAGCACGAAGCACAGGCGCAGCCCCCAGTCGAGGATCCGCGAATATTCGTGGCGATCCTTGCTCGCATAAGTCTTGGCCAGCGTAGGCAGCAAAATGGTGCCCAACGCTACGCCGAGCACACCGGACGGCAATTCCATCAAACGGTCGGCGTAATACATCCACGACACCGAGCCGGCGACCAGAAACGAGGCAAAAATGGTGTTGATGATCAGCGAAATCTGGCTGACCGAGACACCGATGATCGCCGGCAGCATCTGCTTCATCACCCGCCAGACGCCGCTATCGCGCAGATTCAAGCGCGGCAGCACCAGCATGCCGATCTTTTTCAGGTGCGGCAGTTGATAGAGCAACTGCGCCAGACCACCGACCAGTACCGCCCAGCCGAGAGCCATCACCGGCGGATCGAAATACGGCGTGAGGAACAGCGAGAACACAATCATGCTGACGTTGAGCAGGGTCGGCACGAAGGCCGGCACCGAAAAGCGGTTCCAGGTATTGAGGATCGCCCCGGCCAGCGAGGACAGGGAGATCAGCAATATATAAGGGAACGTCACCCGCAGCAGGTCGGAGGTGAGCTGGAATTTTTCCGGCGTGTCGGCAAAACCCGGCGCCGTGGCCCAGATCACCCACGGCGCGGCGATCATGCCCAGCGCGGTGACCAATGCCAGCACCAGCGTCAGCAGGCCCGATACATAAGCAATAAAAGTACGGGTCGCCTCTTCACCCTGCTGACTTTTGTATTCCGCCAGAATCGGTACGAAGGCCTGCGAGAACGCGCCCTCGGCGAAGATTCGCCGCAGCAGGTTGGGCAGTTTGAAGGCAATAAAAAAGGCATCCGTCGCCATTCCGGCACCGAACGTGCGAGCGATGAGCGTGTCACGGAAGAACCCGAGAACCCGGGAAAGCATGGTGATAGAGCTGACGGCGGCCAACGATTTGAGCAGATTCATTGAGGGAATGTGTGCCTGTCGATAAACAGCAGGCGAACAATGCGCCTACTTGTGCGATACTCTGCGCCGCAACAGCACAGAGCCAAAGCTCGCGAGTTTACAGGTCAAGCGCCGGAAATAAATATCCCGCCTCTTTACACCTACCACTTAGCGGAACGTTTCAAGCGCCCTTGACAAGACTTCTCTTCATCGGCATGATTCGCGGCCTATTTTGTTTGCTATTTCCTAAAAAGTCTTTCGAGGAGCTCGACGGTGGCCAACTCACCTTCCGCCAAAAAACGTGCAAAACAGGCTGAGAAGCGTCGCAGCCACAACGCCAGCCTGCGTTCCATGGTTCGTACCTACATCAAGAATGTAGTTAAGGCCATCGACGCAAAAGACGCTGAAAAAGCTCAAGCTGCATACGTTCTGGCTGTGCCAGTTATCGACCGCATGGCCGATAAAGGCATCATCCACAAGAACAAGGCTGCTCGTCATAAGAGCCGTCTGAATGGCCACGTCAAGGCACTGAAAGAAGCTGCTTAATCGACGTAGTCATTAAAAAACCGACCTTAGGGTCGGTTTTTTATTGCCTGCGATTTGGTGAATCCCGCACATAAAAAAGTGGGAGCGGGCTTGCTCGCGAATGCAATCTGTCAGCCGACATTTCTAGCGACTGACACGACCTATTCGCGAGCAAGCCCGCTCCCACATTGTGGATTTGCGGTGTTATTGCTGAACAGGAACCCACGGCACGATCGGAATCGCCGTCACCGCATTCTGCGGGCTACCTTCGATCACGCGATCGCTGTAGACAAGGTACACCAGCGTATTGCGCTTCTTGTCAAGGAAACGCACCACCTGCATGGTCTTGAACACCAGCGATGTGCGCTCCTTGAACACCTCATCACCATCCTTCAGTTCTCCCTTGAACTTGATCGGACCGACCTGACGACAGGCAATCGACGCCTCGGCACGATCCTCGGCCAGACCCAGACCACCCTTTACCCCACCCGTCTTGGCGCGGGACAGGTAGCAGGTCACGCCATCGACTTTCGGATCATCGAAAGCCTCGACCACGATCCGGTCATTTGGGCCGACGAACTTGAACACCGTCGACACCTGACCGATTTCCTCGGCCGAGGCCAGTAATGGCAACGCCATCAGCAGACCCAACAATCCTTTTGCCATGCGCATCGCGTTTTTCCTTAGACCAGAATCAGGTTGTCACGGTGAACCAGTTCCGGCTCAGCCATGTAGCCCAGCACGCCGACAATTGCATCCGACGACTGACCAATGATTTTTTGCGCCTCAAGCGCACTGTAGTTGGCCAGGCCACGGGCGATCTCGCGACCGTCCGGCGCCACGCAGACCACCATCTCGCCGCGACGGAAGCTGCCCTGGACCAATTTGACGCCGACCGGTAACAGGCTCTTGTTGCCTTGCGACAACGCCGACACCGCGCCTTCATCCAGCACCAGCGTGCCGCGAGTCTGCAGATGCCCGGCCAGCCACTGCTTGCGCGCCGCCAGCATGCCGCGCTCAGGCGACAGCAGCGTACCGATGCGCTCGCCAGCCTTCAGGCGATCGAGCACTCGCTCCAGACGCCCACCGACGATGATGGTATGCGCCCCGGAACGCGCCGCCAGACGCGCCGCGCGCAGCTTGGTCTGCATGCCGCCACGCCCCAGCGCACCGCCGGTACCGCCCGCCACTGCATCCAGGGTCGGATCATCGGCGCGCGCTTCGTAAATCAGTTGCGCATCTGGGTTATTGCGCGGGTCGGCGTCGAACATGCCGTCGCGATCGGTGAGGATCACCAGCAGATCGGCCTCGACCAGATTGGCCACCAGCGCCGCCAGCGTATCGTTGTCGCCGAAACGGATTTCGTCGGTGACCACGGTGTCGTTTTCGTTGATCACCGGGATGACTTTCAGCTCGACCAGGGCACGCAGGGTGCTGCGGGCGTTGAGGTAGCGCTTGCGGTCGGACAAGTCATCGTGAGTCAGGAGAATCTGCGCGGTGTGCCGGCCATGCTCGGCAAAGCTCGACTCCCAGGCCTGCACCAAGCCCATCTGGCCGATTGCAGCAGCGGCCTGGAGCTCGTGCATCGCACTGGGTCGTGCGGTCCAGCCCAGACGACTCATGCCGGCAGCCACCGCCCCGGAGGACACCAGCACCAACTCGACACCTGCCTCATGCAGGGCGACCATTTGCTCGACCCAGACACTCATTGCCGCACGATCCAGCCCTTTGCCATCAGCTGTCAGCAAAGCGCTGCCGATCTTCACGACCCAACGCTGCGCACCTGTCACTTTGCTCCGCATCATCTTCAACCTTAGCTTGAGGACAGCGCGACCCAGCGCTGCCCGTGACGTTAATCGTGGCTATTGGTGACCAACGATCGATTTCCAGATACTAAAACGCCGCTCGATTGAGCGGCGCTTAAGTTTACTGCAACGAATCAGTCGCGCACGTAAATGATTTCCGGACCGTCTTCATCATCCACATCTTCTTCGTCCCAGTCATCGTCGCCGATGTCGTGGACCGACTTCACGCCGCTGCGACGCAGGGCACGCTTGTCATCCAGCGCCTGCAACTGTGCACGGGCTTCGTCTTCGATGCGCTGATCGAGATCGGCCAGCTCTTCCTTGTACGCCGGGTCGTTAGCCAGGCGATCGGCACGATCTTCCAGATAACGCATGATGTCGCGGGTCAGGCGCTCGGTGCCTTCTTTGGCGATGGCCGAGATCACGTAGACAGGACCTTCCCACTGCAGGCGATCAACGATTTCCTTGACGCGCTCTTCATGCTCTTCTTCAAGGATCTGGTCGCACTTGTTCAGCACCAGCCAGCGATCACGCTCGGCCAGCGACGGACTGAATTTGACCAGCTCGTTGACGATCACTTCAGCCGCGTCCGGTGCACTGGTGTCATCCAGCGGCGCCATGTCGACGAGGTGCAGCAACAGACGCGTACGCGCCAAGTGCTTGAGGAAGCGAATACCCAGGCCGGCACCGTCGGAAGCGCCTTCGATCAGCCCCGGAATGTCGGCGATGACGAAGCTTTTCCAGCGGTCAACGCTGACCACACCCAGGTTCGGCACCAGCGTGGTGAACGGGTAGTCGGCAACTTTCGGCTTGGCCGCCGACACCGAACGGATAAAGGTACTTTTACCGGCATTCGGCAAGCCCAGCAGACCAACGTCAGCCAGCACTTTCATTTCCAGTTTCAGATCGCGCTGCTCACCCGGCTTGCCCGGAGTGGTCTGGCGCGGCGCACGGTTGGTACTGGATTTGAAACGGGTGTTACCCAGACCGTGCCAACCGCCCTGCACCACCATCAGTTTCTGGCCGGCCTTGGTCAGGTCGCCAATCACTTCCTGGGTGGCCGAGTCGATCACGGTGGTACCGACCGGCACGCGCAGGATCAGGTCTTCACCCTTCTTGCCGGTGCAATCGGTGCTGCCGCCGTTGGAGCCACGCTCGGCATCGAAGTGCCGGGTGTAACGGTAGTCGACCAGGGTGTTGAGGTTTTCGTCGGCCATCATGTAGATGGAACCACCGTCACCGCCATCACCGCCGTTCGGGCCGCCGTTTTCAATGAATTTTTCCCGACGGAAACTCATGCAGCCATTGCCGCCGTCGCCAGCTTTTACGCGGATCGATACTTCGTCTACAAACTTCATAACTCAACGCCTCTCGCCATACGGACGAGCCGAAAAACAATCAAGACATAAGACTCTTGCAAAAATGAGCGCAGCGACCCCAAAACACGACCTGCATCGCACGCCGACAGCCCATACAAACAGTTTTGCAAGAGACTCACCCCACAAACGAAAAAGCCCCGTCGCAAGACAGGGCTCTTCCAGCGATCTCGCGATTAAGCCGCGACAACGCTCACGTAACGACGACCGAAGGCGCCTTTTACTTCAAACTTGATCACGCCTTCGATTTTCGCGAAGAGGGTGTGATCCTTACCCATGCCAACGCCGTAGCCAGCGTGGAATTGGGTGCCGCGCTGACGCACGATGATGTTGCCGGCCTTGATGACCTGGCCGCCATACATCTTCACGCCAAGGCGTTTGGCTTCTGAGTCGCGACCGTTACGGGTACTACCACCAGCTTTTTTGTGTGCCATGAGTTCAATTCTCCTAGTGAGGAATTAGGCTGTAATTAAGCCTGAATACCGGTGATTTTGATCTCGGTGAACCACTGGCGGTGGCCCATACGCTTCATGTGGTGCTTACGGCGACGGAACTTGATGATGCGGACTTTATCGTGACGACCTTGGGAGATCACTTCAGCCTTGACGGTTGCGCCAGCAACAACAGGTGCGCCGATGTTCACGTCGTCGCCATTGGCGACCAGCAGAACGCGGTCAAAAGTCACGGATTCGCCAGTAGCGACTTCCAGTTTTTCGATCTTCAGGTATTCACCTTCAGCGACCTTGTATTGCTTACCGCCGGTAACGATTACTGCGTACATGGTATTTCTCCGATAATCCTGCTCACCCAGCTCTTTATAAGAAGAGGTATTGGCTGGCATGGCTGCATGGGGCTGGAACGGCCCAAGTGCAATTGCGTAAGGCAGGTGCTGCCCAGGAAGTTCAGGGTGCGCGATTGTACGCAAGCCGCGAGAGTCACGCAAGTGGCCGTCCATCGCGCCTTGACAGGCCCCGGTGTGGGTCCTAGCATGCCGCGCAACCCTTCTGGAGCAACTGTCGCTGATGCAACCCCAAGCTTTCTACCGCGCGGTGGCGGACGATTTTAACGCCGTCGACGGCATCATCAAGAAGCAGCTGACTTCCCGAGTGCCGCTGGTATCGAAAATCGGCGATTACATCACCTCGGCCGGCGGCAAACGCCTGCGTCCTTTATTGGTGCTGCTGTGCGGTAAGGCCCTGGGTCGCGAAGGCGACGACATGCGCCTGCTGGCCGCCACCATCGAATTCCTGCACACCGCGACCCTGCTGCATGACGACGTGGTCGACATGTCCGGCATGCGCCGTGGCCGCTCGACCGCCAACGCTATGTGGGGCAACGCCCCGAGCGTGCTGGTCGGCGACTTCCTGTACTCGCGCTCGTTCGAAATGATGGTCGAGCTGGGCTCGATGCCGGTGATGAAGATCCTGTCCCAGGCCACGCGCATCATCGCAGAAGGCGAAGTGTTGCAACTGTCCAAGGTACGCGACGCCAGCACCACCGAAGAAACCTACATGGAAGTCATCCGCGGCAAGACCGCGATGCTTTTCGAAGCCTCGACCCACAGCGCCGCCGCACTGGCCGGTGCCACCGCCGAGCAGAGCGAAGCCCTGCGCACCTTCGGTGATCACCTCGGTGTGGCATTCCAGCTGGTCGACGACCTGCTGGACTACAAGGGTGATGCCGAGACTCTGGGCAAGAACGTCGGTGACGATCTGGCCGAAGGCAAGCCGACCCTGCCGCTGATCTACACCATGCGCGAAGGTACGCCGGAGCAAGCTGCTCTGGTACGTCAGGCGATCCAGAAAGGCGGGATCGAAGACCTCGAAAGTATCCGCATCGCCGTGGAAGCCTCGGGTTCGCTGGAGTACACCGCGCAACTGGCCCGCGACTACGTGGCCCGTGCGATCAAGTGCCTCGACGCGCTGCCGGCCAGCGAATACCGCGATGCACTGGTGGAACTGAGCGAATTTGCGGTCGCCCGCACGCACTGATCTGCCTTCTGTGGGAGCGGGCTTGCTCGCGAAAGCAACCTGTCATTCAACATTAATGTTCAATGACACACCGCATTCGCGAGCAAGCC
>NZ_JASCPO010000178.1:0-12286 GCF_029960145.1 Pseudomonas sp. PS01299
CTATTCGCTGAGGCTTATTGCCCCTGCGCGAGCAAGCTCGCTCCCACATTTTGAAATGCATTCCAAATGTGGGAGCGAGCTTGCTCGCGAAGGCGTCAGTGAAAACGACGCAGAAATATCAGGCCTTGTTCAGCGCCTGAGCCGCAGCCAGCACCGCATCCACATGCCCCGGCACTTTCACGCCGCGCCATTCCTGGCGCAGCACGCCATTCTTGTCGATCAGGAATGTGCTGCGATCAACGCCCAGATATTCCTTGCCATACAGTTTCTTCAACTTGATCACGTCGAACAGCTGGCAGACGGCTTCGTCCTTGTCGCTGATCAGCTCGAACGGAAATTCCTGCTTGCACTTGAAGTTCTCGTGAGACTTCAGGCTGTCGCGGGAGATACCGAAAATCTCGGTATTAGCGGCCTGGAACGCCGCGTACTGGTCACGAAAACCCTGGCCTTCGGTGGTGCAGCCGGGGGTGCTGTCCTTCGGATAGAAGTAGATCACCACTTGCTTGCCTTTCAGGGCGGACAAGCTGACGGTCTGCCCGCTGGTGGCAGGTGCTTCGAAATCCGCAACCGGTTGGTCGATGACAACGGCCATGAAAGCTTCCTTACATTGGGTTTTGTGGGCGCCAAGGTTCGATCAGCGCATCCAGGTTCATCGCGTCGGCGAAGTCCAGGAACTGGTCGCGCAGCCAGCTGATCTGGGTGCCGGCCGGCAGCGTTACGGTGAACGTGGCGTTGAGCATGGTGCCGCCAGTCTGCGGGGCCTGATAGGTATCGCAGGTCAGGTTTTCCAGCTCGACGTTGTGATCCATGAAGAACTGACAGAGCTCATTGATGATGTCCGGGCGATACGCCGAGCTGACATAAGCCACGTACGGCAGGGCCTGCGGACGGTTTTCCAGAGCCGCGCTGCGTACCACGTTGACGGTGAATGCGTGGCGCTTGGCCAGGGTCGGCAGGCTGCCTTCGAGGCGGGCCAGCGCGTCCCAGCTGCCGGAGATTTCCAGCACCAGGGCGCTGCATTCGCCATGGCGAGTCAGGCGGGAGGTGACGACGGCGCAGCGATTTTCATGGCTGGCGCGGCACAGGACGTTAGTCAGCTCCATGGGGTTGGCGCCAAGGGCACTGATGACAAGGAATTGTTCGCGAACTGTGGGGGTGGACATGCAGCATTCCTAAAGCGATGAGCGGTCGGTAGGTCGATGGGCGTTGGCCGTCGGGAGGCGTCTGCGCGTGCCCGTTCAGAAAGCCCCGGGCCGTGGCTCGCAATTCGCTCCAATAAAGGCGGAGCGTGCAGCAGCGACACTGGAACGGGGCCTGGGAGGCCGAAAGGGGAGGCTGGAACCCGGCGTACAAGCTGATCTGTACCGATCAAAGTCTGAAGGGTAGCGAAAACCGACGCCAAGGGGAATGGCGGCGCAGTACTTCGCTTGTGCAAGCATCTTGGCGCCAGTACCATTACCGCTCTCTTTTTCCGGCAGGAGCGGTTTCATGATTGCGGGCAGTATGGTGGCACTGGTCACTCCCATGGATGCACAAGGGCGTCTTGACTGGGACAGCCTCAGCAAACTCGTGGACTTCCATCTCAAGAACGGCACCCATGCCATTGTCGCGGTCGGTACTACCGGCGAGTCGGCGACCCTTGATGTAGAAGAACACATCGCCGTCATCAAAGCCGTGGTCAAACAGGTAGCCGGGCGCATTCCGGTGATCGCCGGTACCGGCGCCAACTCGACCCGCGAAGCCGTCGAGCTGACCCGCAACGCCAAGGAAGCCGGCGCCGACGCCTGCCTGCTGGTAGTTCCGTACTACAACAAGCCGACCCAGGAAGGCCTGTACCAGCACTTCAAGCACATTGCCGAAGCCGTCGACATTCCACAGATTCTCTACAACGTTCCCGGCCGCACCTCCTGCGACATGCAGGCCGAGACCGTAATTCGCCTGTCCAGCGTGCCGAACATCATCGGCATCAAGGAAGCCACCGGCGACCTGAAACGCGCCAAAGCCATCATCGACGGCGTGAGCAAGGACTTCATCGTGCTGTCCGGCGATGATCCGACCGCGGTCGAGCTGATCCTGCTGGGCGGCAAAGGCAACATCTCCGTAACGGCCAACGTCGCCCCGCGCGAAATGGCTGACCTGTGCGAGGCCGCGCTGAACGGCGACGCCGAGACCGCACGGGCGATCAACGAAAAATTGATGCCGCTGCACAAGGACCTGTTCATCGAAGCCAACCCGATTCCGGTGAAGTGGGCTTTGGTTGAAATGGGCCTGATGCACGAAGGCATCCGCCTGCCGTTGACCTGGCTGAGCGCTCCTTGTCATGAAACGCTTCGCACGGCCCTGCGCCAGTGCAGCGTCCTGGTTTAATTGAGGAAGTACAACGCATGAAGCGAATGGCCGGACTTTCCGCACTTGCCTTGATTATCTCCAGCACCAGTGGCTGCGGATGGGTCTGGGGCCCGGAAGGTTATTTCCGTGACCGTGGTAGCGATTACCTGGAAGCGCAACAGACTGCACCGATGCAACTGCCACCGAATGTCAGCACCTCCAAGCGTCTGGATCCGCTGTTGCCGATCCCGCGCAACGTGGCCGATGACACGGCGAAGGGCGAATACGTGGTACCGCGCCCGCAACCGCTGACGGCGGTTGCCGAGGCGACCGACTACTCGCTGCAGAAGAGCGGTGACTCGCGTTGGGTCGTGGCCCAGCACCCGCCGGCCGAAGTCTGGCCAGTGGCGGTACAGTTCTTCCAGGACAATGGTTTTCGGCTGGATGAACAGCGTCCGCAAACCGGCGAATTCACCACCACCTGGCAGCATTCCGACGAACTGTCCGCCGCCATGGCCAAGCGCCTGAGCGCCGCCGGTGTCGGTGCCGACAGCGAAACCCGCGTGCGGGTGCGTATCGAGCCAGGCGTGCAGCGCAACACCAGTGAAATCTACGTGGTCAGCGCCGAGCGTCCTGCCGGCAGCACCGCCGACGTCGATTTCACCAACCGTTCGGTCAACACTGGCCTGGACGCCGCGCTGGTCGACGACATGCTCGCGAGCATGAGCCGGATCTCCGAGAAGGGTGGTTCGGTGTCGATGCTGGCTTCGCGTGACTTCGATACCCCGAGCCGTGTCAGCCTCAGCGAAGACGGCAGTGGCAACCCGGTACTGAACGTCGGTCCGGACCTGGATCGTGCCTGGTCGAGCGTCGGTCGTGCGCTGGAGCAAGGTCAGTGGCGCGTTGAAGACATCAACCGCAGCCTGGGCCTGTACTACATCAACCTGGCCGAGAAAGCCGAGAAGAAAGACGACAAGCCTGGTTTCTTCAGCAGCCTGTTCGGCAGTGCGCCGACCAAGGAAGAAGTTGAAGCCCGCGCCGAGCGTTATCAGGTTCGCCTGAGCAAGGTCGGTGAGAACGTTCAGGTGACCGTAGAGAAGAACATCAATACCGTTGCGCCGGCCGATGTGGCGCGCAAAGTGTTGAGCGTGATTCAGGACAACCTGGGCTGATCACATGCGCTTTGCCGTTCTCGGCAGCGGTAGCCAAGGGAACGGCACGCTGATCGCCAGCGCTGATACCTATGTGCTGGTGGATTGTGGTTTTTCCCTGCGGGAAACCGAAAAACGCCTGTTGCGTCTGGGGGTTCACCCGGCGCAACTGAGCGCGATACTCGTAACCCACGAACATGCCGACCACGTGCATGGCGTGGGTTTGCTGTCTCGGCGCTACAATCTGCCGGTCTACCTCAGTCGCGGCACACTGCGCGGGATGCGCAAACCGATCGAACCCGCAGGCTTTCTGGCCGGCGGCGAGCAGCTGCAGATCGGCGCACTGAACATCGGGGTCATTGCCGTGGCCCATGATGCGCAGGAGCCGACCCAGTACGTATTCAGTGATAACGAGCAGCGGCGCTTCGGCCTGCTGACCGACCTGGGTTCCTATTGCGAGCGGGTGCTGGACGGCTATCGGGATCTCGATGCGTTGATGATCGAGTCCAACCACTGCCGCGACATGCTGGCCCGTGGTCACTATCCGTACTTTCTCAAGCAACGGGTGGGCGGCGAGCTGGGACATTTGAACAACCATCAGGCGGCATTCCTGGTGGCCGAGTTGGGGTGGCAGGGCTTGCAGCATCTGGTTCTCGCCCACCTGAGCAGCAAGAACAACCTGCCGCAGCTGGCCCGGCAATGTTTCGTCGACACCCTCGGGTGCGACCCGGACTGGCTGCAACTGGCCGATCAAGATTCAGGGCTCGACTGGCGCCATATCGCCTAGCCCATCTACTTAGCAAGCGGAGCCCATCATGGAAAAACGTGAAGAACTCTACCGCGGCAAAGCCAAATCGGTTTACAAGACCGACGACGCTGACCGTTTGATCCTGCTGTTTCGCAACGACACCTCGGCGTTCGACGGCAAGCGCATCGAGCAGCTCGACCGCAAAGGCATGGTGAACAACAAGTTCAACGCCTTCATCATGCAGAAACTCGAAGCGGCCGGCATTCCGACCCAATTCGACAAGCTGCTGGGCGACAACGAGTGCCTGGTGAAGAAGCTGGACATGATCCCGGTCGAGTGCGTCGTGCGTAACTACGCCGCCGGCAGCCTGGTAAAACGTCTGGGCGTCGAAGAGGGCATGAAGCTCAACCCGTACACCTTCGAACTGTTCCTCAAGGACGACGCCAAGGGCGACCCGTTCATCAACGAATCCCACGTCGTGGCATTCGGTTGGGGCACCGCCGAGCAACTGGCACGCATGAAAGAACTGTCGCTCAAGGTCAACGAAGTCCTGAGCAAACTGTTCGACGACGCAGGCCTGCTGCTGGTGGACTTCAAGCTTGAGTTCGGCGTGTTCAGCGACGGCTCGATCGTCCTCGGCGACGAGTTCAGCCCGGACGGCTGCCGCCTGTGGGACAAGGACACCAAGAAGAAGATGGACAAAGACCGCTTCCGCCAGGGCCTCGGTGACGTCATCGAGGCCTACGAAGAAGTCGCCAATCGTCTGGGTGTACCGCTTTAATCGACGCAAGCATCTGATAGCACGAAGAAAATTTTCGAAAGAGGGTTTGCTTTCGGCAGAAGTGTTGTTATGATGCGCGCCGTTGGAGAGATGCCAGAGTGGCCGAATGGGACGGATTCGAAATCCGTTGTACCTTCACCGGTACCTAGGGTTCGAATCCCTATCTCTCCGCCATATATAGAAAAAGCCCCGTAGCTGAGAAGCTACGGGGCTTTTTTGTTTCTGCTCGCTTGAGTAATCAGCAAATCCTGTCGCCGGAACCCGAGGTTGAAAACTCGATAATCGGATGTGACTCGATTGATGCCGGTTCGTACGTAACTCTCGGAGTCTACCTACAGCTCTATTTCCAATCACTCCTTATCCTGACCTATGTGCCCAATATTGACCGGATTCGGATAAAAAGACGCCGTTTTCAAGCTTGGAGGGTGGCGTTGTCCGCTTGTTCAAGGGGGCGCTTCATGGATCAGCGATATGAATCGCGATTGTCAATTTTTCCTGCGCGGTATCATGGTGTAATACTATGAACAACAAACAACTCGGTACGCTCGCAGCTATATTTTCACGACCCACACCCGCCACGTTGGAATGGGCGCGCATCGAGTCTCTGTTCAATGCGGTCGGGGCCAGAACCGTGGAAGGCAATGGTTCGCGAGTTCGGTTTGAATTAAGAGGTGTGGTTGCTACGTTCCACCGACCTCACCCGGATAAAGAAGCAAAGCCCTATCAGGTTCGTGATGCTCGGGCTTTTCTTGAACAAGCAGGAGTCACTCCATGAACGTGATGAATTACAATGGGTATGCAGCCCGAATTGAATACAGTGATGAAGACGGTCTTTTTGTTGGTCATATCGCTGGGATCAAGGACGTTGTAGGTTTTCATGGCGAATCTGTAAAAGAGCTTCGGTCAGCGTTCGAAGAGGCTGTTACTGACTATCTGGAGACTTGCGCAAAACTGGGCCGTGCTCCTCAAAAGCCTTATTCGGGCAATCTCAGTCTGCGTTTGGCGCCAGCTCTTCATGCGACTGTTGCCGTAAAAGCGCAATTGGCTCAAAAAAGCATTAATCAGTGGGTTGCGGATGTTCTTGACCGAGAGGCCCATGCCTAGCTTGATTCTGGTCTGGAGGTTGTACGTCGTTCCCGAACAGAGCAAATAGCCCCGTAGCTGAGAAGCTACAGGGCTTTTTTGTATCTGCGAGCTTTACCAAACACCCGCCTCAGCCACTCACGGCTGCGGATGCCCGAGCTTCTGTTTGATCAGGTCATACACTTCCTTGTGCGTCGAGTTGCGCAGGGTGTTGTCCTTGCAAGCCGAGGCCAGGAAGGTTTTCACTTCGTCCTTGGCGTGCGGATAGAGGCTGGCGACGTAGTCGGCTTCGTGTGTTTGGGTGCAGTTGAAGTGCTTGTCGTCTTTCGCTTTGTCTCTAGCCATGGTGCGGCTCCTTTTGAGTTTGAACGTCATTTGGCAAAACAGGGCTGGATGGCCCCGTACGCTGAACAGCGTAGGGGCGCAAAAGTGCTTTGCCAGTGCTTCAGACGAAAAAGGAAGAGGCTGTAGGACGCGGCGCCATCAGATTTCCTTCACCGGCGTCTCCCCCTGCACACCCTTGATCAACTCGATCACGTGTAAACAATCGGCCTTGTTCACATACGACTCGCCACTGGCAATCGTCTCGTGGTTCCCCGCCCGCAGCCTCCAGCGCCATTGGCCTTTGCCGGTGCTCGGGGTGCCTCGGGATTGCCTGTAGATCTCGAAATACATTCAGTTCGCTCCTTGCGATGGTGTTTGCGACAACCTGTGTGGCGCATCGTCGCAAGCCTAGCGGAGCGAGTTTTTTTCGCTATCGGGTATTTGTTTCCAATCGTTGGCAGATGTTTCTGAAGAGTGCGGGCTAGAGCGCACGCATCGGCGTCTGGATTGGCCAGAATGTCGCCCTTTGCACCTTGCAAGGCTATCGGCGCTACTGCTTAATACGGGACGGCTCATGGCGTTGAAAATGCTTCGACGACCGACAAACACTATAAAAAGAGCACTCCATTGACTGAGCATGGAACGGCACAGGCCACACGGGTCACGTTATCGCTGGTTGTCCCGGTTTTTAACGAGGAGGACAGTCTCGACGCGTTCATTCTGCGCATCGATGAAGTCTTCCAGCACCAAGCCTCAATTGCTTTGGAGCTGGTGTTCATCAATGACGGCAGCACTGATGCCACACTTGAGCGGCTGCTGGATCGTCAGCGGCACGACTCGCGGCTGCGCATCGTCGATCTGAGCCGTAACTTCGGCAAAGAGGCGGCGTTGTCTGCGGGATTGCAAATCGCCAACGGGCAGATTGTGGTGCCTATCGATGCCGATCTGCAGGACCCACCCGAAGTCATTCTGCAAATGATCGAGCGATGGCGCGAGGGCTATGAAGTGGTGCTCGGTCATCGCGTCAGCCGCCGCAGCGACACCTGGGCCAAGCAGACGTCGGCGCATTGGTTTTACCGCCTGCACAACAAGATCGCCGAGCAACCGCTGCCGGAAAACGTCGGCGATTTCCGCCTGATGGACCGTTGTGTAGTCGATGCCTTGCTGACTTTGCCCGAGTCCCGGCGCTTCATGAAGGGCCTGTTCGCCTGGGTCGGTTTTCGGACTACCCACGTTGATTACGAGCGGCCCGAGCGCGTGGCGGGGCAGAGCAAATTCAACGGCTGGCGGCTGTGGAATTTTGCCCTGGAAGGCATCACCAGTTTCAGTACCGAACCGTTGCGGATCTGGACTTACATCGGCGCCGCGGTGTCGCTGGTGTCCTTTGCCTTTGCCATTTTTATCGTGTTGCGCACGCTGATCCACGGCGTCGACATGCCCGGTTATGCCTCGCTGATGGTGGCCGTGACGTTCCTCGGTGGCCTGCAATTGATTGGCATCGGCGTACTCGGCGAGTACCTCGGCCGCACTTATATCGAATCCAAACGCCGGCCGGTTTTTCTGGTGCGTCGCGTCTACGACCCCAAGGACTGAAACATGGATCTCAAGGAAACCGATATCCTCGGCGACAGCATCGGTGAGCATTGGTATTACTGCTCCAAAGCGGCGGCGACTCGTCGTCTGCTCGGTGATGTACCGATCACGCGGATTCTCGACGTGGGCGCCGGCTCGGGTTTCTTCTCCCATCACCTGCTGACTCAAACCGATGCGCGCGAAGCGTGGTGCGTCGACATCAGTTACCCCGCCGATTCCGATGCGACCACCGCCGGCAAACCGGTGCATTACCGCCGCGATATCGACGCCATCGACGCCGATCTGGTGCTGCTCATGGATGTGCTGGAGCATGTCGACGATGACCTTGGTCTGCTCAAGGCTTACGTTGACAAGGTGCCGTCCGGCAGCCGTTTCCTGATGACCGTGCCGGCGTTCCAGTTCCTGTGGAGCGGTCACGACGACTTCCTCGAACACAAGCGCCGCTACACCCTGCCGCAGTTTGAAACCCTGGCCCGTGATGCCGGTTTGAGCGTGCAGCGCGGTGCCTACTATTTCGGCGCGGTGTTTCCGATCGCGGCGGCGTTGCGTTTGCTGCCCAAAGCGCCGCAGTCTCAGCTCAAACGCCATCATCCCTTGGTCAACGGCGTGCTCAAGACGTTGTGCAGCCTCGAACTGCCGCTGATGAGCCACAACCGTCTGGCCGGGCTGAGCGTGTTCGTGCTGGCGCAAAAACCGTGACTTCAGTTGAAAGGAAAACGCTGATCCAGCGCGGTCTGCGCTTTGCCGTGACCGGTCTGTTCGTCACCGCGCTGCATGCGCTGGTGGCTGTGCTGTTCATCAATTTCGTTGCGCCGCAACCGCCGCTGGCCAACGGAGTGGCGTTTGCCGTGGCAACGGTGGTGTCTTACGTGATCAACACCACCTGGAGTTTCTCCGCCCGACTGCACGGCAGAACATTGCTGCGATTTCTATCGGTATCGGCGTGCGGTTTTCTGTTGGCGATGTTTGTCGCCTGGGCCGCGCAGGTGGCCGGGTTGAATTATCTGTTGGGCATTGTCGCGGTGGCGCTGACGATTCCGGCATTCACGTTTGTCTTGCACAACTTCTGGACGTATCGATGAAGCTCTCCGCAACACATCGGGCGACTGCGCTGCTGCCCGTGCTCTTGGGAATTCTGGCGTTTTTCATTGTGGTCGGCCCACGTGCCTTGAACCCGATGAACATTGCATGGCTGGGCGACGGCGACCCCGCCACGCACTATCAGGGTTGGGTTTTTTTTCGTCATTCGCCCTGGACGTTTCCACTGGGGCTTAACCCGAGCTATGGGCTGGAGTTGGGTAACGGGATAATTTTCTCGGATTCCAATCCGTTGTTCGCTTTTATCTTCAAACCGTTCTCAGCCCTGTTGCCTGAACCTTTCCAGTATTTCGGCCTGTGGCTACTGACGTGTTTCGTTCTGCAGAGCTGGTTTGCCTGGAAGCTGATTGGCCTGTTCAGTCGCGACGTGGCGTTGCGTTTGCTTGGTGCAGGAATGTTTTTGTTCATTCCGGCGATGATCGTCCGCATGAGCGTACATCTGTCCCTGGCTGGGCATTTTCTGTTGCTGGCAGGGTTATATCTGGCATTGCGCCCCTTTACGCCGAAACGCCGCCTCGCCTGGGGCGCGCTGCTGGCGGCGGCTGCGCTGGTGCACGCTTATTTGCTGGCGATGGTTGCGTTGATCTGGCTTGCCGACCTTGCCGCCAAAACCCTTCAGCGGCGCCAGACGCCGGGTAAGGCCTTGATCGAGTTGATCGGTCTGTTTCTGCTGGTCAGTGTCTGCTGCTGGCAGGCGGGTTATTTCAGCATAGGCGACAGCGGTCTGGCGTTGATGGGGTATGGCCTGTTCCGGGCGAATGCGCTGACCTTTTTCGATGCGGGTGTCTGGTCCTATACCTTGCAGGACATGCCGGGTGTACTGGGCGACGGCGACGGGTTCGCATTTCTGGGCCTGGGCGTGATCTGCCTGGGGATCTTTGCCTTGGTGCCGGTGCTGCAAGGGACGACTGACCTGGGAGCCAAGGCTCGCCGTTACCCGTTGGTTTTGCTCGCGCTGGCAGGGCTGGCGATATTCGCCGTTTCCAACAATATCGGCGTAGGGCCATTCGAATTCAGGATTCCGCTGCCGGATGCGGTGGTTGCCGTGGCCACGATTTTTCGTGGCTCGGGGCGAATGATCTGGCCGCTCATGTACATGGCCATTTTTGCGATCCTCTATGTGGTGATTCGCGGGCACTCTTCGCGCGTGGCGTTGATGCTGCTGAGTGTGGCGCTGGTGGTTCAGGTGGCAGACACGCGCGCCGGTTGGGCGGTGTCGCGCGGTTTATTCATGGCCACGCCGTCGCCCACATGGAAGACGCCATTGGTCGACCCGTTCTGGGAGCAGGCGGCGAAGCGTTATCAGGCAGTGCGCTGGCTGCGACCGGAGAATTATCCGGAACAGTGGATGACCTTGGCCGACTACTCGGGTCGCCATCACTTGCCGACCAACGCGGTCTACCTTGGGCGCGTCAGTACGGTTGCCACTGAAGCCGCTCAAGCGGTGTCGGATCGAATGGTCAGTTCTGGAAACTATGCAGCCGATACCCTGTACGTGCTCAGTAACCGTACTGTGCTGGAAGCAGCTCTGACCGTGAATCGCGACACCGATGTGCTCGCCAGAATTGACGGGTTGAACGTGTTGGCGCCGGGCTGGAAGCGTTGCGCCGACTGCCTGCCGATATCGGCCCCGGACCCATTGACGCTGATCCCGCCACTCAAGTCGGGCGAGAGAGTCGTGTTCAATCCCAGCAGTCTGGCGACGTTTTTCCTCGGTAAAGGGTGGGCGAACAATGAACCGTGGGGCACCTGGTCCGAGGGGAATGAGTCGCAAATTGCCCTGCGGCCGACTGCTCGGGTGCACTCGTTCTTGCTGGAAACCACTGCGCTGCTGGCCCCTTCACACACCGAGCAAGCAGTGGAAATTTTCGTCAACGATGTACGCGTGCTGTCCACCCGGCTGGTCAAGCCTGAAGCGAATCGCCTGAATGTCGAGTTGCCGGTCGAAGTGCAGCAGCGTGTCGAGCAACAAGGTGTGCTGAATATTCGTTTCAGATACGCCAACGCTATCAGTCCGGTTGAGTTGGGCATGGGCAAGGACATGCGCAAGCTGGCGATCGGGATACAGGCGTTGACGGTGAATTGAGCCGGTGTTGTTCCTTTCGCCCATAGACGCTGTCCATGGGCCTTTCTAAACTGCCCGCAGACCGGGGAGTAGGGGCAATGGATGAATCGAAATGAATTACGCAAGGCCGACATCAATCTGATGGTGGTGTTCGAGACCTTGATGCTCGAACGCAACGTGACCCGGGCGGCGGAGAAGCTGTTTCTCGGCCAGCCGACCATCAGTTCGGCGCTCAATCGCTTGCGCGCGATGTTCAACGATCCGCTGTTCATTCGCGTCGGCCATCGCATGGAGCCGACTGCCCGGGCCGAAGAGCTGTTCAAGTACCTGTCGCCGGCCCTCGACTCGCTGTCGGTGGCGCTGAGCCTGACTCACGATTTCGACCCGGCCGTGAGCAACATGACGTTCCGGATCGGCCTGTCCGATGACGTCGAATTCGGCCTGTTGCCACCGTTGCTGCGGGCGCTGCGTCAGGAAGCACCCAGCGTAGTGTTCGTGGTGCAACACGTCGACTACTGGCGCATCCCCGACCTGCTGGCCGCCGGCGACATCACCGTCGGCATCAGCCAGACCCGAGGCCTGCCGGCCAATGCCAAGCGCAAACTGCTGCGGCATATCCAGCCAAGCATCCTGCGCGCCGACGCCTCGGATTCGCCGCTGACCCTCGATGAATACTGTTCGCGCCCACACGTACTGGTGTCGCACACCGCCAACATCAGCGGCTATGCCGATGAGTGGCTGGCGGAAATCGGCCGCACCCGGCATGTGGTGTTGTCGGTGCCGCAATACAGTGCGCTGCCGGCATTGCTGGCCGGCACCGACCTGATCGCCAGCCTGCCGGACTACACCGCCGAAGCCATGGCTGCCTCCGGGCTGTTGTTCAAGGAACCGTTTCCGTTCAAGACGCCGATGCTGGATCTGTCGATGGTCTGGCTCAGCCACGTCGACAGCGACCCGGCCGAGCGCTGGCTGCGGTCGCGGCTTGAGGCGTTCATGAGTGAGCGGCCACTGACCGCCCCCTGAATCCCACCACAAATCTCCCCTGTAGGAGTGAGCCTGCTCGCGATGAGGGTGTGTCAGGCGACATTGATGTTGTCTGACACGACTCCATCGCG
>NZ_JASCPO010000179.1:0-12135 GCF_029960145.1 Pseudomonas sp. PS01299
GGGAGAGCTTTCAGGTCGACGTATGTGTTGAATATCACCCTAGCCTCTCCCGGAGGGAGAGGGAGCAGACCGAGTTGTAATTGGATGTCCTGCGACCTGAAGCATCTTGGCGATTATGGATTCACGGGAGAGCTTTCAGGTCGACGTATGTGTTGAATATCACCCTAGCCTCTCCCGGAGGGAGAGGGAGCAGACCGAGTTGTAATTGGATGTCCTGCGACCTGAAGCATCTTGGCGATTATGGATTCACGGAAGAGCTTTCAGGTCGACGTATGTGTTGAATATCACCCGGTCGGTTCCCTCTCCCTCCGGGAGAGGGCTAGGGTGAGGGAAACAATCCACTGACGAAACATCACAAAGCAGACACCACGATCTACTCTGAACAAAAAACCAACCAGCCCCTGAGGAAGACCACCCCACTCATCATTCCCCACCAGGAGAACCGCAATGAGCGCCAACGTCGACCAGAACAACCGCCCCGACTACGACCGTGTCCTGCAGGACATCGCCGATTACGTCCTCACCTTCAACGTCGAATCTGCCGAAGCCCTCGACACCGCCCGCAACTGCCTGATGGATACCCTCGGCTGTGGCCTGCTGGCGTTGCGTTTTCCCGAATGCACCAAGCACCTTGGCCCCATCGTCGAGGGCACCGTCGTGCCGTTCGGGGCGCGGGTGCCGGGCACTTCCTATCGCCTCGACCCGGTGAAAGCCGCGTGGGACATCGGCTGCATTGTGCGCTGGCTCGACTACAACGACACCTGGCTCGCCGCCGAGTGGGGGCATCCGTCGGACAACCTCGGCGGAATTCTCGCGGTGGCCGATCACCTGTCGCAAAAACGCGTTGCCAATGGTGAGAAGCCGCTGACGATTCGCGATGTACTTGAAGCGATGATCATGGCCCACGAGATCCAAGGCGTGATCGCTCTGGAAAACTCGTTCAACCGCGTCGGCCTAGACCACGTGCTGCTGGTGAAAGTCGCTTCGACCGCCGTCACCGCCAAACTGATGGGGGCCAATCGCGAGCAACTGCTGTCGGCGTTGTCCCATGCCTTCGCCGATGGTCAGGCGCTGCGCACCTATCGCCATGCGCCGAACGCCGGGTCGCGCAAGTCATGGGCGGCGGGGGATGCGACCAGTCGTGGCGTGCGTCTGGCCGACATCGCCCTGCGTGGCGAGATGGGCATTCCTGGTGTGCTGACGGCCAAACAGTGGGGCTTCTATGACGTCTCGTTCAGCCACACCAACAATGATCTGGCGCTCAAGCCCGAAGGCAAATGCGCCTTCAGTTTCTCGCGGCCCTACGGCAGTTACGTGATGGAAAACGTGCTGTTCAAGATCAGCTTCCCCGCTGAATTCCATGCGCAAACGGCCTGCGAAGCGGCGGTGACCTTGCATCCGTTGGTGCGCAACCGCTTGCATGAAATCGACCGCATCGTCATCACCACCCATGAGTCGGCGATTCGCATCATTTCCAAGGTCGGACCGTTGGCCAACGCCGCCGACCGCGACCACTGCCTCCAGTACATGACCGCCGTGCCGCTGGCGTTCGGCAATCTGCTGGCCGAACAATACGAGGACGATTTCCACGCTGCGCACCCGATCATCGATGTGTTGCGCGAGAAGATGGTCATCGTCGAAGACCCGCGTTTCACCCGCGAGTATCTGGAGGCCGACAAGCGCTCGATTGCCAACGCGGTGCAGGTGTTTTTCAAGGATGGCTCGAGCACCGAGAACGTGGTGGTGGAATACCCGATCGGCCACCGTCGCCGCCGCGCCGAGGGCATCCCGTTGCTGGAGGACAAGTTCAAGGCCAACCTGGCGACGCGTTTCACCGGCCAGCGCAGCAACGAGATCTTCACCCTGTGCAAGGATCAGCAAGCGCTCGAAGCCACGCCGGTCAATCGCTTCGTCGACCTGTTCGTGATCTAGGCCAACGCCAGAGGTGTCGCGGGCTACAGGCTGCCCTCGACATCCTCCAGGCTGAAGGTTTCGGTGTGGTCGTCGTAGGAGAAAATCTCCGCATAACGACCCCAGGCGATCACCACTTCCAGGGTTCTCTCGACGAACGCTTCGGTCAGCGAGTCCTGCAGTTCCTGCTCGAAACGCACCCGTGGCGCGCGGTGACCATTGCGCTCCAGTAGTACCTGACGGATGCGCGCGGCCAGCGGCACGTGGCGAATCAGGTGCTCGGCAAACAGGGTTTTGCGCTCCTGGGTGCCGTAGTCGGCGAACAGTTTGCCGGCGTCGGTCAGGGTGATGTCGGCGCCTTTGAGTTCAGCCAAACCGAGGTGCTCGATCATCTCGGCCACGGGGAACAGGTCATCGACTTCCAGCAGACGCCGTTCGGCCACGGTGGGCAGGCCGGCGTGGCCGTTGTAGGGTTCGGCGGCGATGGTTTCGATCAGACCGGCCATCAGGTTGGTCGAGACCTCAGGCAGCGGACTGCTCATTTTCAGCTCGGGTTTGCCGGCGCTGGCATCGGCGCTGCGCCGGTCAGTCATCTGCGCGTAAATGTCGTCGACCATCTGCCGGAAAGCCGGATCCAGGCGGTTGCGTGGATGGGCGAACGGCACTTTGATTTCCGCCACCACCCGGCCCGGGTTGGACGACAACACCAGAATGCGGTCGCACATCAGCACTGCTTCTTCGATGTTGTGGGTGACGATCAGGATCGATTTGATCGGCAGTTGCTTGCCGCTCCACAGGTCCAGCAGATCCGTGCGCAGGGTTTCGGCGGTCAGTACGTCCAGTGCCGAAAAGGGTTCGTCCATCAGCAACAGGGTCGGGTTGACCACCAGCGCACGCGCGAAGCCCACGCGCTGGCGCATGCCGCCGGACAACTCGCGCGGGTAGGCGTTTTCGAAACCGTCGAGGCCGATCAGGTCGATCGCCGCCAGTGCCCGTTTACGCGCAGCCTTGCGTTCGACCTGCAAGGCTTGCAGGCCGGCCTCGACGTTTTCCAGCACCGTCAGCCACGGGAACAGGGCGAAGGTCTGGAACACCATCGCCACACCTTCGGCCGGGCCGTGCAGCGGCTGGCCGTTGTACAGGACGTCGCCCGATGACGGTTCGATCAGGCCGGCAATGATCCGCAGCAAGGTGGATTTGCCGGAGCCGGAGCGGCCGAGCATGCCGACGATCTCGCCTTCGCGCAGGGTCAGATCCACCCCGCTGAGCACTTGCAGTTCTTCCTTGCCCTTGCCAAACACCCGGTTCACATCGCTGAGCGAGTAGATTTCGGGGCTGGCGGCGGTTTGTCCGGTATAGGTATTCATCGCAGCGAGTCCCATCAGTTCAGGCGCAGTTTGTTTTCGGCCACGGCGTACATCGGTCGCCAGACCAGACGATTGAAGGCCACGACAAAGATCGCCATGACCACCACGCCGAGGGTGATTTTCGGAAAATCTCCGGCGGCGGTGGTCTGGGCGATATAGGCCCCGAGACCGTGGGCAACGACTTTGTCCTGCCCCCAGGAGACGAATTCGGAAACGATGCTGGCGTTCCACGCACCGCCCGAGGCGGTAATGGCGCCGGTCACGTAGTACGGGAAAATGCCCGGCAGCATGACCTTGCGCCACCACAACCAGCCGCGAATGCGGAAGTTGGCGGCGGCCTCCTTATAGTCATTGGGGAAGGCGCTGGCTCCGGCGATCACGTTGAACAGGATGTACCACTGCGTGCCGAGCACGATCAGCGGGCTGAGCCAGATGTCCGGGTTCAACTGATAGCGCAGGATCACGATGACGAATACCGGGAACAGCAAGTTCGCCGGAAATGCCGCGAGGAACTGCGCCAGCGGCTGGATCTTTTCCGCCAGCGCCGGACGCAGGCCGATCATCACTCCCAGCGGCACCCAGATCAGCGAAGCAATGAGAATCAGACCGGCCACTCGCAGCAAGGTGAAGAACCCCAGCAGCAATACATGGCCGACCTCGGCGAGCGTCACTTCTGTGCCGACATACAGGACGATGTGATAAAGCGCATAAGCCGTGAGCAGCGCGATCAATGTGCCCCAGATCCAGTCGATCATTTTCGCTCTGCTCGGGTTGTCCGCGCTGAGGGTGTGGCGCGCCGCGCGCGGCAGGTTCAAGCGCATGTTGCCCAGCCGGCTGATGGCGCGGCTGAACGGGCGCAGCAGGCGCTGGATCAAGCGGGTGCGCTGGATCAGGTTCAGTACCCAGGATTCGGGCGCGGCGGTCTGCGAGGCGGTGTTTTCCATGCGGAACTTGTCGGCCCAGGCCACCAGCGGGCGGAACAGGAACTGGTCGTAGATCAGGATCACCACGATCATCGTCAGGATCACGTAACCCACCGCGTGCAGGTCTTTCTGCGCGATGGCCATGGCCAGATACGAGCCGATACCCGGCAGGGTGATGGTCTGGTCCCCCACCGTGATTGCTTCCGACGCCACCACGAAGAACCAGCCGCCGGACATGCTCATCATCATGTTCCACACCAGCCCGGGCATGGCGAAAGGCACGTCGAGTTTCCAGAAACTCTGCCAGCCGGACAGTTGCAGGTTGGTCGACACCTCCACCAGATCCCGCGGCAGCATGCGCAGCGACTGATAGAAGCTGAAGGTCATGTTCCACGCCTGACTGGTGAAAATCGCAAAGATCGCAGCGAATTCTGCCCCGAGTACCCGGCCGGGAAACATCAGCAAAAAGAAGGTCACGGTGAACGAGATGTAGCCCAGCACCGGCACCGATTGCAGGATGTCCAGCACCGGCACCAGCAGTTTTTCGGCGCGACGGCTTTTCGCGGCCAGGGTGCCGTAAAGCAGGGTGAACACCAGCGCCGCGACCATCGCCGCGAGCATGCGCAGGGTGGTCCGCATGGCGTATTCCGGCAGGTTGCCCGGATCGAGGGAAATCACTTCGCTCTGCAAGGTGGCGATTGGCGCCCAGGTTTCCCGGGCGGTGATCGAGAAAAACAGCAAGAAGCCGATCACCAGCGGCATGGCGATCAGGTCCCAGCGATTGGGCAGCAAGCGCCGGGTCGTGGCCGGGATGTAGTGACGGAACACTTTCTTCATACGCAGTGATTCCAGCGGTGTCCAAGGGGGCGCGGCAGTCTGAGCGTAGCTTCTGTCTGCACGACCCACCGAGTGAGCGGATGCTCGTTCTTCAGGTTCAAGTGGGAGGTGAATGTTGCGGGCCCGCTGAATTCATCAGGCCAGGAGGGCTGGCGCATCCGGTTTGGGAACCGGATGCGCTGCTTGCGCGGATTGTATATTTCCAGATGTTACAAAGACGTAAAGACCGTGTCTGTTTTGAGTGAAGAAACTTTCATCCGGTAAATGCCCGTCCGCCTACGCGAAACGCAGGATTACCCGGCGATTGTTGCGGCTTTTCTTCTCGATTTTTTCGCAATACACCCGGCCGATTTCCCGGGTGTTGTGCACATGGGTGCCGCCACAGGGCTGGATGTCGACGCCGCTGACCTCGACCATGCGCAAGTCACCCTGAATGACGGGCGGCTTGACCGTCTTGCTGCCGGTCCTCTCCAGCAAGGCGGGGTACTCGGCGGCCGGCATCGACAGGGTATTGACCGTGCAGGCCTGTTCGATCAGCGTGTTGAGGTCGCGGGTGATGCTGTCCTTGTCGAGGGTCATTTCCGGCAGATCGAAATCCAGTCGGCCCTTGTCGGCGCTGATGCTGCACCCGGTGACTGGCGCATTGATCAGCGCACCGAGCAGATGCAGGCAGGTATGCATCTTCATGTGCTGATAGCGCCGCTCCCAGTCGAGACTGGCGTTGACCAATGCGCCGGTACACAACTGCGGCGGACACTCCTGCACCTGATGCCAGATGATCGACGGCAGCAGGGGATCGCGCACCGTCCCGGTGACTTCGATCCGCGTACCATCCACCAGACTGAAATGCCCGGTGTCACCCGGCTGCCCGCCACCGGTTGGGTAGAAAAGGGTGTGTTCCAGCACGACGGCCTGATCGACCACTGCGATGACGCGGGCACCAAAGGCGCGCCGGTAGGGTTCGCTGTTAAACAGGCTGAGGGTTTCCATGGTGTGTACCGACATTTGAACCTCCGATGTTCAAAGTTGAGTGGTGTGTGAGCCCTTGTGCTCACGTCGGGTCGTGGGCTTTCAGCGTTTGAGCGGTAGCTTGGTGATCGCGAAACCGGCGAGCAGGATTGCCGAGTACAGCATCAGGTCCCGCGAGATCGGCGTGCCTTCGTACCAGGCGCCGATGAGCAGGGCGAATACCGGGAAGATGATGAACACGAACGACAACAGCACCGGGCTGAGGCGTTTGAGCAGGATGAAATACACGATAAAGCCGCCCACTGACGCCACCAGTCCGAGGTACAGCAGAGCGCCCCATGAGCGCGCGGTCACGTCCTTGAATACCGGTGCTTCCACGTTCAAGCCGACAATAAATAACATCAGCCCGGCGATGCCGATCGGCAGGGTGTTGTAGGTGATCACGCTGATCGCGCTGCCGTGCTTTTTAGTCACCACGTAACACAGCGCATGCAGGATCGCCGCGCACAGAATCGCCAATACGCCGAGCCATTCCGCCTGATCCAGATGCAGGCCCTGGCTGCGAATGATCATGAACAGACTGGCGAAACCGATGGCGATACCGAGCATCTGTGTGGGGAGGATTTTCGCGCGCAGGAACAGCGCGGAAAACATCAGGATAAACACCGGCATGCAACTGAACAGCAGCGCTGTCAGACCGGACGAAACGTGCATCTCGCCGTAGTTGAGCAGGTAGTACGGCAGGCTGAAGTACGACAGCGTGACGAACACGAAAAACCAGCGGCTCTGTCGCGGGAACAACAGCGGTTCCCTGCGCAGTGCGGCGAAGCTCAGGAACAGCGGAAAGGCGATCAGAAAGCGCAGGCCCGCGGCGGTCAGTGGCGGCACGCTTTCCACGGCAATCTTGATCCCCAGCCACGTAGTGCCCCAGCTCAGGCAGACGACCAGAAACAACGTGCTGGTGAGCAATCCGGCGAGCCACGGTTTGCTGGCGCTCAACGGTGCGCTGATGGCAGTCGACATGCTGGGTGCTCCGCATTGACCTGGTGGTTGAAAAGGGCTATCCCTGATTGAACCTGTTTTCAGCACGCTATTCGGGGCGACAATGACTGTCAAAGTAAGTATTGCCATGGTGTCAATCCTCCGCGACGGCCTCGCCAACGGGGTGGGGGTGAAGTACAAGCGCCTGGCGGATGCGGTGCAGCAGGCCATCGCCGAAGGCGTGATTGCGGCGGGAGCGAAATTGCCGCCGCACCGGCTGTTGGCCGATAGCCTGGGCGTGACCATCGGCACCATCAGTCGCGCCTATGGCGAACTGGAGCGGGTCGGTCTGGTGGTGGCCCGGGTCGGCGATGGCACTTATGTGCGTGAGCGCGGGATGGAGCGGCCGCAGGACAAGGGCTTTCGCAATGTCAGCGATGAGCCGCGCGCCTGTTTCGACATGAGCCGCAATCAGCCGATCCCTGGGCAGGAAGCGGCATTCATGAGCCAGACCCTGCACAGCCTCGCCAGTGATCCGCGCGGCTTGCAGCAGTTGACCGGTTACACCGTCGAAAGCGGTTTGCTGCGGCATCGGCAGGCGGGGGCGCGTTGGTTGAGTCATGGCGCGTTCCAGCCGCACGCCGATCAGGTGTTGTGCGTCAATGGCGGCCAGCATGGCTTGCTGTGCGCCTTGATGGGCCTGCTCAAGGCCGGCGACACGTTGGTTACCGAGCATCTGACCTATCCAGGCCTGATCAGCGTCGCGCGCCAGTTGGGGATCAAACTCATCGGTGTCGCAATGGATGACGAAGGGCTGCTGCCGGCAGCGCTGGACGACGTCTGCCGGCAGCATCGCGTCTCGGCGCTGTACTGCACGCCGACGATTCAAAACCCGACGGCGGCAGTCATGTCGGTGCCACGGCGCGAGGCGATTGCCGACATCTGTCGCCAACACCATCTGCTGATTTTCGAGGACGACGCACATGCGGTGCTGGCCCGCCAGCGACCGTTGCCGCTGAGCCATTTCGCCGCCGAGCGCGCGGTGTTGATCGGCAGTCTGAGCAAGGCCGTTTCAGCCGGTCTGCGGGTCGGTTATCTGCATGCACCGCAAGCGCTGATCGGGCGCCTGAGTGCGGCCATTCGCGGCACCTGCTGGATGGCCAATCCGCTGGCGATGGAGTTTGCGAGCCGCTGGATCGACAACGGCATGGCCGAGCGTTTGCTGGATGAGCAGATCAGCGAAATCGGCCGGCGCAAGGCGCTGGTCGCACCGGAGTTGGCTGGGCTCAATTACAAGGCGGATGCGCATAGCCCGCACTTCTGGATTGAGGTGCCGGAGCTGTGGCGCGCATCGCAAATTGCTGCGGAGCTGAAGGAAAACAACTACCTGGTGGCCACCGCCGAGGCCTTTGCGGTCGGGCATGCGGCGGTGCCGCAGTTCATTCGAGCGAGTGTATGCAATGCGGTGGGGGATGACCGATTGTTGCTGGGCGGGTTCGAGGCCCTGGCGCGAGCATTAACGGAAACCGTGTAGTCGTTCTTCGCGAGCAAGCCCGCTGCCACATGCGATCGCATTCCAACTGGAGGAACTCGATCAACCTGTGGGCGCGGGCTTGCTCGCGAAGGCGTCAGAACAGACGCCACAAATCTATTTGAACCGCCGCTCCACGCCTTTCTCCACCAGAATCTTCGCCGAAATCTCTTCCACCGAAAAATGCGTGGAGTTGATGTGCGGGATGTTCTCGCGGCGGAACAGGTTTTCCACTTCGCGCACTTCGAATTCGCACTGGGCGTAGCTCGAATAGCGGCTGTTGGGCTTGCGCTCGTTGCGGATCGCGGTGAGGCGGTCGGGGTCGATGGTCAGGCCGAACAGCTTGTGCTGATGGGCGCGCAGGGCGGTCGGCAGGGTCAGGCGTTCCATGTCGTCTTCGGTCAGCGGATAGTTGGCCGCGCGGATACCGAATTGCATTGCCATGTACAGACACGTCGGCGTCTTACCACAACGCGACACGCCCACTAGTATCAGGTCGGCCTTGTCGTAATAGTGGGTGCGCGCGCCGTCGTCGTTGTCGAGGGCGAAGTTCACCGCCTCGATGCGCTCCATGTAATTGGAGTTGTGGCCGATCGAGTGCGACTTGCCGACGGTGTAGGAAGAATGCTCGGTCAGTTCCTGTTCGAGCGGGGCGAGGAACGTCGAGAAAATGTCGATCATGAAACCATTGGAGGTTGCGAGAATCTCACGGATGTCCTGATTGACGATGGTGTCGAAGATGATCGGACGGAAGCCGTCGGTTTCGGCGGCTTTGTTGATTTGTTGTACCATGGCCCGCGCTTTGTCCGCGTTGTCGATATACGGCCGCGTGAGCTTGGTGAAGGTAATGTTTTCGAACTGCGCCAGAAGGCTTTGACCCAGGGTTTCGGCGGTAATGCCGGTGCCATCGGAGATAAAGAAAGCAGATCGTTTCATTTGCACCTTGGGCCTTAAGCTAAAGAGTATTTCTGGATATGATAGGCGCGATTTGCCGGCCGCCATTGGCCCGCATTCTCACTTATTTTCCAGGTCCAGGCCATACAGCCGGCCAACGCTCCCCCGAGCCGCCGGTTTCTGAGCTTTTCCAACACAGTTAGTGGAGAGATCACCTTGGTAGAGTACGTAGTTTCCCTCGATAAGCTCGGCAAACACGATGTTGAGCATGTGGGGGGCAAGAACGCATCCCTGGGCGAGATGATCAGCAACCTGGCGGGTGCCGGTGTGTCGGTCCCCGGCGGCTTTGCCACCACCGCGCAGGCCTATCGCGACTTTCTCGAACTGAGCGGCCTCAACGATCAGATCCACAAGGCTCTCGACGCCCTAGACGTCGATGACGTCAATGCACTGGCCAAGACCGGTGCGCAGATCCGTCAATGGATCATGGACGCCGAATTCCCTGAAAAACTCAATACCGAGATCCGCACCGCGTTCGCCGCGCTGTCGGCCGGTAACCCTGACGTGGCCGTGGCCGTGCGTTCTTCCGCCACCGCCGAAGACTTGCCGGACGCCTCGTTCGCCGGTCAGCAGGAAACCTTCCTGAACATCCGTGGTGTGGAAAACGTTATCCGCGCCGCCAAAGAGGTGTTCGCTTCGCTGTTCAACGACCGGGCGATTTCCTACCGCGTGCACCAGGGCTTCGACCACAAACTGGTCGCCCTGTCGGCTGGCGTGCAGCGCATGGTGCGTTCGGAAACCGGTACCGCCGGCGTGATGTTCACCCTCGATACCGAATCCGGTTTCCGTGACGTGGTGTTCATCACCGGCGCCTACGGTCTGGGCGAAACCGTTGTTCAAGGCGCGGTCAACCCCGACGAATTCTATGTACACAAAGGCACCCTGGAAGCCGGTCGCCCGGCGATCCTGCGCCGCAACCTCGGCAGCAAAGCCATCAAGATGATCTACGGCGACGAGGCCAAGGCCGGTCGTTCGGTGAAGACCGTCGATGTCGACAAGGCCGAACGCGCGCGTTTCTGCCTGACCGACGCCGAAGTCAGCGAGCTGGCCAAGCAGGCGATGATCATCGAGAAGCACTACGGCTGCCCGATGGACATCGAGTGGGCCAAAGACGGTGACGACGGCAAGCTGTACATCGTGCAGGCCCGTCCGGAAACCGTGAAAAGCCGCACCCAGGCCAACGTCATGGAGCGTTACCTGCTGAAAGAAACCGGCACCGTGCTGGTGGAAGGTCGTGCCATCGGCCAGCGCATTGGCGCCGGCAAAGTGCGGATCATCAAGGACGTCTCGGAAATGGACAAAGTCCAGGCCGGTGACGTGCTGGTCTCCGACATGACCGACCCGGACTGGGAGCCGGTGATGAAACGCGCCAGCGCCATCGTCACCAACCGGGGCGGCCGTACCTGTCACGCGGCGATCATCGCCCGTGAACTGGGGATTCCAGCGGTCGTGGGTTGCGGCAACGCCACCCAACTGCTCAAGGATGGTCAGGGTGTGACCGTGTCCTGCGCCGAAGGCGACACCGGTTACATCTTCGAAGGAGAGCTGGGCTTCGACGTCAAGAAGAACTCCGTGGACGCCATGCCGGAGTTGCCGTTCAAGATCATGATGAACGTCGGCAACCCGGACCGCGCCTTCGATTTCGCGCAGCTGCCGAACGCCGGTGTCGGCCTGGCCCGTCTGGAATTCATCATCAACCGCATGATCGGCGTACACCCGAAAGCGCTGTTGAACTACGACGGCCTGCCGCAGGAAATCAAGGACAGCGTCGACAAGCGCATCGCCGGTTACAACGATCCGGTCGGCTTCTACGTCGAAAAACTGGTGGAAGGCATCAGCACCCTCGCGGCAGCGTTCTGGCCGAAGAAGGTCATCGTGCGTCTGTCGGACTTCAAGTCCAACGAATACGCGAACCTGATCGGCGGCAAGCTGTACGAGCCGGAAGAAGAAAACCCGATGCTCGGCTTCCGTGGCGCTTCACGTTACATCAGCGAATCGTTCCGTGACTGCTTCGAACTCGAATGCCGCGCGTTGAAACGCGTGCGCAACGAGATGGGCCTGACCAACGTCGAAATCATGGTGCCGTTCGTTCGTACCCTCGGCGAAGCCAGTCAGGTAGTCGATCTGCTCGCCGAAAACGGCCTGGCCCGTGGCGACAACGGCCTGCGCGTGATCATGATGTGCGAACTGCCATCCAACGCGATCCTGGCTGAAGAATTCCTCGAGTTCTTCGACGGTTTCTCGATCGGTTCCAACGACCTGACTCAGCTGACACTGGGCCTGGACCGTGACTCCGGGATCATCGCGCACCTGTTCGACGAGCGTAATCCGGCGGTCAAGAAGCTGTTGGCCAACGCGATTGCCGCGTGCAACAAGGCCGGCAAATACATCGGCATCTGCGGTCAGGGCCCTTCGGACCACCCGGATCTGGCCAAGTGGCTGATGGAGCAGGGCATCGAAAGCGTGTCGCTGAACCCGGACTCCGTGCTGGAAACCTGGTTCTTCCTCGCCGAAGGTCAGGCGCAGGCTTGATCCATATGTGAACGGCCATCCACGCCTGTGGGAGCGGGCTTGCTCGCGAAGACGGAATGAGATCCGCCACAAATGTTGGCTGATACACCGCTTTCGCGACCAAGCCCGCACCCACAAACGTCGGGGGCTT